>CAYXFJ010000189.1:0-6000 GCA_964464265.1 uncultured bacterium | reverse complement strand
CCGGCTGAATGGGCTCTCCGATCCTGAAAAGGCTGTCGGTCCGGCCGGATGCAGGTGCGAAGATGCGGACCGCGTTCGCGCTGAAGTAAAGCTCACGTGTCAGCCATCCCCATACATGCTCCTGGGGCGGCTCTGTATACACTGCGCCGATACTCAGCCAGTACTCGGCGGAGTCGCCTTCCTGATTGAACCATTCTGCCGTGGGGATGGAGAAGGTATACTGGAAACAGGTGTCAGGCAGGGTTTCTGCCCATTCAGGCATATACTGCGATCTGTCCACTTCTTCGCCGAGCTGGCTCCTGTCCACAAACCAGTCGCTCTTCATTTTGTCCGGGCTGCCCCATTCCTGAGCCTCGCTTTTCGGCCTGCTGGTCCATATTCCAATGTGGAACATCTGCGGCGCATCGGGAGGCGGAACAATCGTGTCCCAGCCTGCGTAAGTGCCCCACCATGTGATCGAAGTGACCGGCCTATCATTGTAGCAGAACCAGTTGTCGGCAATGCTTGCAGCACCGTCTATGGAAGGCTCTCCCCATCCGTAGTAGCGCTGTTCTTCAAATCTATCAGGATGGAAAAGCGGGGGCTGGTACCACTTGATAGCCCCGGTCCCGCCGCCGGGAGTGCCTGGCCTGTAATTGCCGAATACCGGAAAACCACCTGAAGGATCCAGCATCCCGCTTTTCAAGGTCGCGCCAAAGGGAAAAGTCGAGCCCGGTGCGCCGGGTGATGTCTGCACCCATCCAGGCTGGAGGGTTTCGTTTACAATATAAGTACCATCAGCCAATCCGGTAAAGTTAAAAAAGCCGTTGGCATCGGTCAAAGTGGTCGGTTCTCCAGGATCATGAATGGCATCGCTGTTCAAGTCCAGCCAGATCTCCCAGTTTGCCAGACCGGGTTCGTCTGAATCCCACGATCGATTTGCATTCTGGTCGTTGAATTTGGCTCCGGGGATGATACCTCCGGGGGGCAAAGGAGTACCGCCTGATTTGATCTCTATTTCATAATCTTCGACTTCCCCTGCCTGGCCTGCTCCAGCCGGGAATAAACTCGGCCAATCACCCTCGGTGACGCGGAGCCTCATGAATGTGACTCCGGTCTTGGCAGTGGCCGGGACAGGGATACCAATAATGTTCTCCATTGGCATTGAAAATGATCCGTACACATAAGTCCAGAGAACCTTTTCATCCGCATCGTCCCAATCCCCGTCCTGATTATAATCCACCCACATACCAAACGATCCGATATACGATGCATCCCCCTGACGGCTCGGAGGTACTGATAATCTTACTATAGTATTAATAATGCCGCCGACAGTGATATCCCCGAGGAGTTTAACTGTAGTTTCGTCATCGATCCCGTTGTTGTCGTCGCCATGCGCATGAGTGTCCCGCTGCATTCCGCTCTCAGCATCCGGCGCTTCGGACGACGATCCGCCAATCCAGGGCCCGCCCAGACCTTCGCTCGCTTCAGGATAGGGGGATGGCGCGTCGCCATAGTCGAGGTCAGCTGGCGGTGTGGGGCTGGAAGATTCCATGTTGCCGAAATCGATGTTGCTGACTGTTTGGCCAGCCGATATAGTGAAAGTGTAGGTACCAGGGGATGGAGGATAGGTCTGTATCCATCCGGTCTCGGGAAGCTCTTGAGCGACGTAAGTACCAGCCGGGAGTCCATAATAGGAATATTTACCGTCCGAATCGGTAGTCTTTAATGCACCCCAATGTGGAGGAGAGTCTTGCATCCAGATCCGAAAACCGGAAAGGCCAGGTTCCCCCGAGTCTTTCTGGTGGTTCCCGTTCAGGTCATTGAACACCATCCCGTAGACAGTACCCTTTTGCTCCTCTTCCTCGCTCACCGTGTAGGTCGCCGTATCCGTATCCTGCGCGCCGTGCGAGTCGGTCACTCTGAGTCCGACCGTTCCCGAACCGGCCGAGCTGTAGGTTTTGGTCGTGGTTTTCCCTGTTGCGTCGTCGTACTGACCGTCGTTGTCGAGGTCCCATTCGTATTTGGTGATTTTATCGCCGGCATCAGGATCGTACGATCCGGAACCGTCGAAAGTGATGGAACTACCGGCATTGCACGAATACGGTCCCCCGGCCTCGGCCACAGGTGCATTGTTCGATGTCTGTGCCTCCTCCTTCTGGTCGTAGAACTTGTTCCCCGTGAGGGTCTTCCCCTCGATGGGATAAGTATATTCGATCAGGTTAGAGCTTGTTACTGTCCCGCTTACCGATTTTGCGCCTGTGGAATTGTATCCGGAAGGATCGACCTCTACGATCATATAGTATTCGTACGAAGTACGGATTGCAGTCAAACCGTACCATCCGGCAGCATCCGTTGTAGTGCTAGCTATGACGTTACTGGCGTCATGTTCATTGTTGGCTCCGTACAAGAGAACCGTGACTCCGGAGATCGGAGTGGTCTCAACACCTTTCTCCCCTTCGTAAACACGTCCTGAAAATTGATAACTCTGGGCCCATCCTTCCCCGAGTGAGAACAGGAAGCACATCGTGAGAATGCATATAAATAGTAGACTTCGTTTCATCTGATCCTCCTTATTTTATCTAAATACTGAAAAAATAGACCTGGCTCATCAGTATTAAACAAAAGGGATGCCAGAAGATTATCAGTAATTAGTAATAATTTTAAATAATTAATTTAATTAATATTATGTGAAACGGACTGTTGAGTGAAATTTAAGGAGCAGCCCTTTGATTCGTCAAACTTGACGAATTGTTGAATGAAGCTGGAATTAACCTCGCCACTTTTGACGGCAGCTATGATATCAAAGGAAACAGAGATGAGAGGATCTATTAATTGAATAGCGTATCGGTTCCTAACGGGATCTGACAATCCCCAACTTTTCTATTTTATATCTCATGGCATGTTCGGATATTTTTAAAATCCGTGCAGCCTCCGACTGGTTCCAGTCGCATTCATCCAGGACTTTCTGGATGATCTGTTTTTCATAATCCGACAATAGATTTTTAAGAGGCTTTTGAAGCACACCATTTCTTCCCGATAGTCTCATTTTTTCGCACTCATTCCTCAATTCTTCCGGCAAAACGGATCTGTCAAGTATTCTGGAATCACCTGGTGCCAGCGTAACCAGCCGCTCCACAAAATTTTCAAGCTCGCGCACATTGCCCGGCCATTCCCTGTATTTGATGAATTCCAGCAACTCTTCATGAAACGCATCGATATTTTTTTTCTGTGCTAGGGCGAAATCCCCGAGAAAATAGTGGGCCAGCAAGGGTATATCCTCCCTGCGGTCGGCCAGTGAGGGTACGGGTATCGGGTACACATAAAGCCTGTAAAAAAGATCCTCCCTGAATTTTCCTAAAGCCACCAGCTGGCGCAATGAGGTACTCGAAGCCGCAATGATCCGGACGTCCACCCTGCGAGTCTCATTGCTCCCCACCGGACGGATCTCACCCTCCTGGAGCACACGGAGGAGTTTTGACTGCAGTTCCAGAGGCAGATTCGTGATTTCATCCATGAAAAGAGTTCCGTCATGGGCTTCCTCCAGAAGCCCTTTGCGGGACGCCGCTGCTCCTGTAAATGCACCTTTAACGTGGCCAAACAGCTCGCTTTCTATCAGGTTCACCGGGATGGCGCCGCAATCCACGGTAATGAACTTATTCTGCATCCGTGAACTGCATAAATGAAGAGCTCTGGCGATCAGTTCCTTTCCGGTGCCGCTTTCGCCTTCCAGCAAGATGCGGACATCGCATTTGGCAGCCGCCTCGATGGTGGTCAGCAAATCCAGGAATGCCTTGCTCTTGCCGATCAACCCGTGGGCTTCATATTTCCTGAAAAGGGCAGCCTGCGGAATGGAAGGGGTAAAATATTGCTGAATCTTCTGTACATTCCGCAGGAAAGGGGAAATAACGGATGTGAAGTTTTTCAAGAAATCAAAGTCATCTTTTGTGAATGCCCCCCTGTCGTGCTTGTTGATAATCAGCAGACTTCCCGTTATCATGCCCTCGGCTGTCAGGGGCGCACACATTACCGACTTCAGCGGCAGATCCTTTAGCACGTCCTGATTGAAGCGGGAATCCGTATGGATATCCCCGGAAAAAAACGCCTTATGGTTATTGATCACCCATCCGCTGAGATACGTATGCATGAATGAATACCGTTTGTTTTCGGCTCCCTTATCCTCTTTATAAATCGTCTTGACTGTTTCCCTTGTCAGCGGATTGATCATCATGATCAGAACCGTTTCCGCTTCCATCAAGTTTGCGGCCTTATGCGTGACCAGGCGGAGGACTTCCTGGAAATCGTTTTGCTGTTCCAGAATGGAGGCCAGTTCAAGTAATGATTCCAGATCAGCCAATAGGTATTTCCTTAATTAATTCAGGGAAATCGAATCCGTTTTAAGAGCGCTCGAAAACGCAGGCCTGCGCAAAGTAAACCGTATATGAGGTTCGCCTGCAAGCGGGCGGGAAAAGGAGTGGATGCTGAAATTCAAACGAATGGCCGTTTGCCCGGTTTTCGAATGGATCTGTTGAAATTCTTAACGAAATAATATGATAAAGGGAATAATAAAAAACAAGCATTTCTTGATGGACTGCATTCATCTCAAAATGCACCCTGGTGCTAAAGAAAGAAGAGAGGCGGGCAGCGAAAGGAGACCATGGAACAAAATTCTCCATTAAACTATTTCCTGTGGATCCTGTATTTATTATGACAGGGAAACTGGCGTCTTCCATCCGATGAGCAGGGTCTCAAAATAAATGTGGCATTTGTTGAAAAATTATATTATGATATCTCAATATTCGATTCCTTTCTTGCAACTGCCACGATTGAAACTAAACTCCGGGATAGACCTGGCAAAAAACGCATCCCCATTTCCGGAGGTATGTACGTATACAGGCTGGAGGATGATTCCCACAGCAGGACAAGTAAATCCCTGCTGTTGAAATAATTCGAAGCCGGATTTTCATATTCTTGTTTTTCTCATAACAAAGAAGGAGGACAACCATGTCAACGTTACGTTCTCTCGCATTTGCGTGCACAATCATCACGCTGCATGCAACTGTGCTTCATTCGCAATGGGTACAGGCCAGCGGGCTGTCTGAAGCTGATGTTCGGTGTTTTGCCGTCACAGAAGCCTATTGTTTTGCAGGAGCTCAAAATGGCGCTTTTCGTTCATCGGATAACGGCGAAAACTGGCTTCCGTCCAACAACGGCTTAACCACCACCTTGATTGGAGAAATGGTTGTAAAGGGTACCTATCTTTTTGCAGGAACCAGCGGTGGCGGTGTATTCCTGTCGACCGATAACGGTGAGAACTGGGCGGCAGTCAATACAGGTTTGACGTCATCCAGTATCAGTGCTTTTGCCATAATGGGTCCCAATCTCTTCACAGGATCCTCAGATGGCGGTGTTTTTCTCTCAACCAACGATGGAGTAAATTGGACAGCAGTCAATACCGGTCTGACAAATCTGTCTGTCACTGCCCTGGTCAGCGGCCCGGACGGATCCGGCGGTATGAATCTGTTCGCCGGGACTTACGGAGGCGGCGTTTTTCTCTCGACCAACAATGGTACGAGCTGGACTGCGGTTAATACAGGATTGACTGATCTTATTATACGTGCACTTGTCACGAAACCTACCGAAACCGGCATTGATCTCTATGCAGGAACTAATGTTTCCGGCGTTTTCCAGTCCTCGGATAACGGCAGCAGTTGGACGAAGGTGAGTACTGGCAATGTGGATTCCAGAACTCTATGTCTGGGAGAATGCGGCCCGGGTATCTTGGTCGGTACATCTGGCGGTGTTTTCCTGTCAACCGATAATGGCGTCAGCTGGTCTTCATTCAATACAGGTATGACGGTCATGGAGGTCTTTGCCCTTGCTGTTCACGACCCATACCTCCTTGCCGGGACCATTGGAGCAGGCGTGTGGAGAAGGTCGATTTCGGATATAATGACTGCTGTCCCCCATCCAGGTGAAGCTATTCCTGGAGAATTTTTCCTGTCACAGAATTATCCCAAT
>CAYXFJ010000188.1:3627-6058 GCA_964464265.1 uncultured bacterium | reverse complement strand
ACCCAGGACACCTGGGTCCGCGGCAACGTCCAATTCCGCCTGACCGAGTTCAACCAGGTCTTCATCGCGTAAGAGAGAGAGATGGAGCGCTTCGCCGACGTCGAATTCAAGAAGCAGAATCTTTCGGTCGAATCCCAGATCGAGGCAAAGATATTGATGCTTTCCAGCCATAATATCCTGTCCCCGGCCAGCGGACGTCCGCTTGCCATCCCAAGCCAGGACATAGTACTGGGATGTTATTATCTGACCAAGGCGAAAAAGGGTGATGTAGGTGAGGGTAAAATATTCGCGGATACCGAGGAAGTGCTGATTGCGTATGAAGATGGAAAAGTGGGACTTCATGCCCGTATCAAAGTGCGCATAAGCGGTAAAATCATTGAAACTACTGCTGGCAGAGTGATCTTCAACCAGATCATTCCGGAGGATCTCGGCTACCTGAATGAGCTTCTGACCAAGAAAAGGGTAGAGGATATAGTTGCTCTGTCATACAAATTTTGCGGAAACCACAGGACTGTGGAATTTCTGGACAGACTTAAACAGCTGGGATTCACCTATGCTATGAAAGCCGGTATCACCATAGGCATAGATGATGTCATCATCCCGGATTCCAAGTATGAACAGGTCGACAGGTCGAATACCGAAGTGGACCGTATTCACGTGCTCTATGAAAAGGGAGTGATCACGGACGGGGAGCGGTATAACAAGGTAATAGATGTGTGGACCAGGACCACGAACCAGGTTGCGGAGCATCTCTTTGATAATCTGCAGCACAGCATGAATGGATTCAATCCTGTTTACATGATGGCGGATTCCGGAGCCAGGGGAAGCCGTGAGCAGATCCGTCAGCTCGCAGGCATGAGAGGCCTTATGGCCAAGCCGCAGAAAAAATTGACCGGAGGCACCGGTGAGATCATCGAGTCGCCCATCACCGCGAATTTCAGGGAAGGGCTCTCCGTGCTGGAATATTTCATCTCGACCCATGGCGCACGAAAAGGACTTGCCGATACCGCACTGAAGACAGCGGATGCAGGATATCTGACCCGCCGTCTCGTGGATGTAGCCAACGATGTGGTGATCACCATGGTGGACTGCGGAACGATCATGGGACTTCATGTCGGGGATTTGAAAGAAGGGGAGGAGATCATTGAACCCATTCAGGACCGTGTGCTGGGACGTGTGACATCAGAAGATGTATACGATCCGGATTCAGGTGAAGTCCTGGTGGAAGCGGGCACACTTATCGATGAAGAGAAAGCCGAACTGATAGTGGCAAAAGGGATTGAAACTGTCGGCATACGTTCTGTACTCACTTGCGAAGCCAAACGCGGGGTTTGCGCAAAATGCTATGGAAGGAATCTGGCTACAGGCAGGGATGTGGAGATAGGGGAAGCGGTTGGAGTCATGGCAGCGCAGTCCATCGGGGAACCCGGAACGCAGCTCACACTCAGAACCTTCCATATTGGCGGTACGGCCAGCCGTATAGCAGCGGAGTCGGAAGTTGTCTCCAAGGGTGGCGGGATTGTGCAGTATGAAAATATAACCACGGTCCCTGAATCCCCGAAGATTCAGATAGCCATCAAGCGGAACGGCCAGATGAAGATCATCGATGACGACAACCGTGTGATATCAAGGTTTACAGTACCCTATGGAGCCCATCTTCTCGTCGAAGATGGTGAGGAGGTGAGCAAGGGTCAGGTGTTGTTCCGGTGGGATCCCTATTCGGATACGATCCTGGCCAACACGGACGGGAAAGCCAAGTTCGTTGATATCAAGGAAAATGTCACTTACAGGGAAGAGGTGGACGAAGCGACAGGACAGCGCCAGATGGTCATCATCGAGTCCAAAAACAGGGATCTCAGTCCTCATATAGTTATTTTAGACAAGCACAATAAAAAACTGGGATCCTACATTGTGCCGACCCGGGCACATCTCAGCGTCAAAGATGGAGAAGAAGTCACGGCAGGCACTGTGCTGGTCAAGATCGCGAAAGAGATCAGTAAGACCAAGGACATTACCGGCGGTTTACCGCGTGTAGCTGAGCTCTTCGAAGCCAGGCGCCCCAAGGGTCCTGCGATTGTCAGCGAAATCGACGGACTCGTTAAGTTCGGACCCGTGAAACGCGGTATACGGAAGGTGGTCGTGACCTCCAGGGACGGCAGGGACAAGAGAAACTACATGATTCCGTATGGAAAACATCTCCTGGTCCATGAGGGTGACAATGTGAGTGCGGGTGAGAAGCTGTCCGAAGGCTCAGTGGTACCTCATGACATTCTTGCCATTCTGGGAGCATACAAGGTTCAGGAATATCTGGTCAATGAAATACAGGAAGTGTACAGGCTGCAGGGTGTGCGTATAAACGACAAACACATCGAAGTGATCGTAAGACAAATGCTGAGAAAAGTGAAGGTCGAAGACCCGGGCGATACCGATT
>CAYXFJ010000188.1:0-3575 GCA_964464265.1 uncultured bacterium | reverse complement strand
GGATGTGAATGATGCCATTCTGAATAAAGTCGTGATTGAAGAACCGGGAGATTCCAAGTTGAAAAAATGGGAACTTCTGGACAAGGTCAAAATTGACATGATCAATGAAAAGCTCGAAGAGGACGAAAAGGAAAAGGTGGTGTACAGAATCGCGAAACCGGCCACTTTCCATCCCCTCCTGCTCGGCATCACCAAAGCAGCACTGGGCACCGACTCGGTATTCTCTGCCGCTTCATTCCAGGAAACGACCCGGGTTCTGACAAATGCAGCCATTGAGGGCAGGGTGGACCATCTGGAAGGATTGAAGGAAAATGTCATCATCGGTAATCTGATACCTGCAGGTACAGGTGTACGTCATCTGAGAAAAGTCAGGGTAGCTCTGAAGGATCAGGAAGTCCAGAAGAAAGAAACAAAGAAATAATAGAATAGTGTATTGAGGAGGTTTTTTTGCCTACACTTAATCAACTCGTGCGTCACGGACGAAAAACAGTCTTCGGTAAAACCAAGGCTCCCGCACTGAACAGGTGCGCGCAGAAGAGGGGAGTTTGCACGCGTGTGTATACGACAACTCCCAAGAAGCCCAATTCTGCACTTCGAAAAGTTGCACGTGTCCGGCTGACACATGGCGTGGAGGTAACAGCGTACATTCCAGGAGAGGGGCACAACCTTCAGGAGCATTCGATTGTTCTGATCAGGGGTGGCCGTGTCAAGGATCTGCCCGGTGTAAGGTATCATATCATCCGGGGTATTTACGATACCAGCGGAGTGGAAGACCGAAAAAGAAGCAGGTCTAAATATGGTGTAAAGCATAAAAGTTGAGTGGAGTTTATAGATGCCGCGCAGAAGAAGAGTACCAAAACGAAAAGTCTTACCGGATCCGGTATATAAAAATGTCGTTGTGACAAAATTCATCAACGGCCTCATGCGGAAAGGTAAGCGGAGTCTGGCAGAACAGGTTTTTTACGATTCGATGGAAATCATCGAGAACAAAATGAGTAAGAAGGGCGTCGAGGTTTTCGAGAAAGCTCTTGAAAACGTAAAACCCGTTCTTGAAGTCAGGTCCCGCAGGGTTGGAGGGGCTACCTATCAGGTGCCTGTGGAGATAAGGAGCGACAGGCGGCAGGCCCTTGCGTTCCGCTGGATCATCACTTATTCGAAGGGACGATCTGAAAAGACCATGGCGGAGCGTCTGGCCGGCGAGCTGATGCAGGCATTCAATAATGACGGGTCTTCCATTAAAAAGAAGGAAGACACGCATAAGATGGCGGAAGCCAACAAGGCATTCGCCCATTTCCGCTGGTAAGTTCAGAACCGGAACGTTTTTCTTATCAGCTGAGCAGGATATTCATAATGCTGTACAGAAAAGATATGAAATGTACAATTAAAGATGTTACAGATGGGAATGTTTTACTCCCGGAACCGGAATGCGATAGATAGATATGTCAGAAAAAACGCTGCTCGAAAAAACGCGTAATATCGGGATCATGGCCCACATCGATGCGGGCAAGACCACAACGACTGAGCGTATACTCTTCTACACAGGGAAAGTGCACAGAATGGGAGAGGTGCATGACGGTGCCGCCACCATGGACTGGATGGAGCAGGAAAAAGAACGCGGCATTACCATTACATCCGCTGCAACGACCTGTTACTGGAAGGGATTCCGGATCAATATCATCGATACGCCCGGGCATGTGGATTTTACTGTAGAGGTGGAAAGATCCCTGCGTGTTCTGGACGGTGCCATTGCTGTTTTCTGCGGTGTTGGAGGAGTTGAACCGCAGTCGGAGACAGTATGGAGGCAGGCGGATAAATACCATGTTCCGCGTGTCGCGTTCATCAATAAAATGGACCGGGTGGGATCCGATTTTGACAATACCGTAAAAATGATACGGGAACGCCTGGGAGCCAGGCCTGTTCCCGTACAGATTCCTCTGGGAACAGGGGATCAGTTTACAGGACTGATCGATCTTCTGAAAATGAAGGCCGTGATTTACGATGCGGAAAGCATGGGTGCCCGATGGGAAGAAATAGAAATCCCCGCGGATCATGCGAAAAAAGCAGAACAGGCCCATCATGAGCTTCTCGAGGCGGCAGCGGAATTCGATGATGAGGTCATGGAGAAGTATCTGAATGGACAGGAACCGGATATAGAGGTCGTCAGGCGGGCACTGAGAAAAGGAACTCTCAAAGTCGATATCGTTCCTGTGTTGTGCGGAGCAGCTTTCAGGAATAAAGGAGTTCAGCGTCTGCTGGATGCAGTTATCGACTATCTTCCCTCTCCGATTGATGTCCCCCCTGTGGAAGGCGTGGAACCCAAAAGAGAAAAGGTCGAACACAGGAAGCCAAGCGATGATGAGCCTTTTTCAGCACTGGCTTTCAAGATACAAAGCGATTCCTATGTTGGAAGGTTAACCTATTTCAGGGTCTATTCAGGAGTGGCAAAGGCGGGAACCTATGTGCTGAATCCCAGGGAGAACCGCAAGGAGAGACTGGGACGAATACTCCTCATGCACGCCAATAAACGTGAAGATATTGATACTGTATCGAGTGGAGATATTGCTGCTGCTGTGGGATTGCGTTTTACTAAAACCGGTGATACGCTTTGCGATACAAAACATCCCATACTGCTTGAGTCCATGAATTTCCCGGACCCTGTGATCCATATTGCCATTGAACCCAAAACAAAGGCGGATCAGGAGAGACTCAACGAGTCACTCTCCAAATTGATGGAGGAGGATCCGACTTTCAAGGTCGCCTTGAATGAGGAAACAGGGCAAACGATCATATCGGGAATGGGTGAACTTCACCTTGAGATTATTACTGACCGTTTGATACGCGAGTTCAGGGTCAGGGCCAATGTGGGTAAACCGCAGGTGGCCTATAAGGAAGCCATTACACGGTCTGTTCAATCCGAGGGAAGGCTTATCCGTCAGGGCGGCGGCAAGGGACAGTATGCCCATGTGGTCATTGAATTGGAGCCCATGCCCCGGGGAACCGGGTTTGCATTCGAAAACCGTATCGTCGGAAGTGTCATACCCAAAGAGTACATTCCGGCAATTTCCCAGGGGATCAGGGAATCCATGAACTCGGGTATTCTGGTGGGATATCCCATGGTGGACATCAAGGCTACTCTGCTGGACGGTTCCTTTCACCCCGACGACTCTTCGGAAGTCGCTTTTAAAACTGCAGGATCTATTGCCTTTTACGAAGGTATAAAAAAGGCTGGCCCTGTGCTTCTCGAGCCCATGATGAAAGTGGAAGTGGTTGTGCCGGAAGATTATGTGGGCGAAGTACTGGGGGATCTGAATGCACGAAGGGGACAGATCACGGGAATGCATATGAGGAAAGATGCGAATATAGTGGTGGCTACTGTTCCTCTTGCAGAGATGTTCGGATATGCGACGGACCTGAGGTCAAGAACTCAGGGCAGGGCGATGTTCACCATGCAATTTTCACATTATCAGGAAGTGACGGAAACAGAATCGAAGAGAATTCTGGAGAAAATAAGAGGATTTATTTAAGAACAGATAGATAGAAGGAGGGAACAGGAATGGCGAAGTCAAAGTTTGAGA
>CAYXFJ010000187.1:0-6094 GCA_964464265.1 uncultured bacterium | reverse complement strand
TCTTTCGAAGCCGTGCCCTCCTGTGATCACCAGAATGTGACAGGGGTCAGGCGCCCGCGCGCAGGAGAACAACAGTAAAGAGGCCCAAAAAGCCATAAATGACATCAGCCTCTTTTGTACCGGCATAAGATGAAAGAGTAAGAGCCGCATTTCAAACCTCCTGTTGTATATGCAATCGATAGTTGTGACCCTGGTTTTTGAAGATCAGGGTTTTTCCGGAAGGGGACTGGAATTCACAAAAACATTTCATCCGGCCCCGCCCCCCCCCCCCCCCCGCCCCCCCCCACCCCCCTGACGCTCCGCCGCCTGTTCCTGACGCAGAGCTCAAAGCAGACGCAGATACCGAAATTGCAGAGGAGAGGGATGTGCCGAACCCTTCGGCAGAAAAACTCCCCCCGGAACCCCCGTATATGTACCATGGCACATAATGAACGGCCTGATCCGGCGGGATGATCATGGCCATGTTTTTAATTTTATTTTTTGAAAGCCCCAGCACAAGGCCGTAAACCAGATATTGATCAATGGATGAAAGGAGCTGAACGGCGTCCTGCGGGTGGATCTTCTGCAGATATTTTTTAAGTGCCGTCCATTGATAAAAGAGCCTCTCGCCCTCATCTGTGCGTGCGGGAAGGGCCAGGGAGAGCAGTAAGATCACGAATCCGGAAAAAGCGGCAATAATAGCCCATGGCCCGAAGAGGAATGCCAGGGGAATGGCCAGGAGGATGCATACGACGCCCAGGATAAGCGAGAGGGTCATGCCTTTTATGCTCTTCTGATCGAACCATCCCTGTTCCTTGCCGAGTTTCTTGACGTCCTTCTCCCATGTCCTGAAAAAACGGATAAAAGCATTTCTTTTTTTCTCTATCGTTTTCAGGGAGATGACATCGGCTCCTCCGGCGAGGTCGTTGAAAAGGAAGTGGATCAGGTCCTCTTCAAAGGGCTCGAGTGATGCCCTGTGGCTTTCCATGTAAGACCGCTTCAATTCCCAGGAAATCTGCGCACCGGTTCGTGTGCCTCCCAAAAGACCTCTGGCCTCCTTTCTCTCCTCTTTCAGAGACAAAAATCCCCTTCTGGCCAGATCGAGCAATGTCCCGACAAGCGATGTCCCGTATATGCTTCTGTGATGGATGAGATAATCCACGAGCGCAGGAGGAGTTTTTGCAGGAATGGCTGAATCCATCCGCGGAATATGAGGTATCCGGGGCTTTTTGTGATAGGATCTGTACAGGTTCCACCAGATAAAAAGGCCGGCACCGGAAAGAACAGCAACAATCCATTTACCCATATTCCAGCGCTTGAGTTTACCCTCTTCCTTTCGAATGGCCTGAGCCCTCTCAAGGTTCGCAGCTTCAGCGAGTGACGCTTCTTCCTGAAGAATACCTGTACGAACGGAGCCGGACTGACTCCGTGCAGCGGGGAAAAGCGCTGTCGGGTACATGGCGCGTATCTCCAGAAAGGTATGGAGGGGAAGTCTATCGCACCATGCATATAGCGTTCCGTCTCCTGCTATCCGCATTTCAGCCCAGAGCGGTCCGTGAAGCCAGGCTGAAACACCTTCGCGATACGCATCCGGCGGAGTTACTGTTACAGAGACCTCATTGGTAGACCTGTCCCATTCACTGCTGACGAATTGATAGTAAAGTACCGAGGCATCATCGTACCGACCTACTGCACCCAGAACGCGGTACTGTATCGTAAAGGTTCTGGATTCGTCTCTGGCTTTGAAATACCAGCGGACCAGAGTCTGGCCAGCGCTTTCCAGTATCTCACAGGTGCCGGGCTCCTGTGTATTGGAAAGTGCATAGGGTATGCCCCTCTCTGTGACATGGAAATCCGTGAAAACGACACGTTCGGATTTTGGAAATGTTCTGAAAGCGAAGCGGTATGATTCTTCGAATTTGAAGGTACGGATTTCCATGACCGTCATGCTTCCGTCCGGATGAAGCTGTGCCTCCAGGGTCAGGCGCGGGAAAGAATAATTTTTTTCAGCCCTGATACCGGGCAATAAGCAGGGCAGTAAAAGAAAGAGGAAAATTATTTTTTTAAAATACATTGTCCGCATGGGAACCTCCTCAAAGCAGGGTAATATGACCTCTCCCCTGTTTCATTGTTTGCTCTCGGTCCTCCCTGTACATTTTTACCGCTTCCGGAAGGCGCCGCAAAATATCACGGGCTGTCATTCCATCTTCCCCTGTGGCATCGGCTGCCAGGTCTCCGGCAGTGCCGTGCAGAAACACTCCGGTACGTACTGCATCCTCCATGGGAAGTCCCAGCCCTGACATGGCTGCAATGGTCCCTGTCAGTACATCTCCGGATCCGGCTGTGGCCATACCGCTGTTGCCGCTGGTATTGATCGCCACTCTTCCGTCCGGGGACCCGATGAGAGAATGCGCACCCTTGAGAACGATCGTTGCATTGAAACGCGCACAGGTTTCCCTGAGCGTTTTGATCCTGTCCTGCTCTATTTTTTCAATGGACATCCCTGTCAGACGTGCCATTTCTCCGGGATGGGGGGTCAGTACTGCTGGTTCTTTCCTCTTGCTTAAACATTCCGGATCCGCAGCCACAGCTGTGATCCCGTCTCCGTCAATGAGAACGGGTTTGCGGATCTTCATACAGAGCCGCCGGACCAGATTCCCTGTCTCTGCATCAAGGGACAGTCCTGGACCCATGACCACCATATCCACCCGGCTGCTCTGTTCAAGCAGAGCAGGTTCGTTCTTCAGTGAAATACTTCCTGATGGAGTTTCCTCCTGAGGGATGAAGACAATCTCCATACCCTTATTCGCGAGAAAGGGTGTGATGGATTTCGGCGCTGCCAGCCGGGCGTATCCTCCGCCTGCCTTCATGAAAGAAAAGGCAGAAAAATAGGGAGCGCCGAAATAACCGGATGCGCCTGCTATGAAGAGTACGTCGCCAAAGCTTCCCTTGTGGCCGGCGGGGTTTCTGGGGGGGAGGGGAAGCGGTTCGTTGATTTCGATATTGAGGGCAGGGTCTTCATAAAGGACCGGAGGGAAGGAGATATGAGAAATGAAAAGTTCTCCGCAAAATCCGGAACCCGGATAGAGAAGGGTGCCCGGTTTGGGCAATCCGAAGGTCACTGTCGCGTCCGCACGTACAGCGGTTCCCATGACCTGGCCTGTATCCCCATTGATGCCCGACGGGATGTCCACGGAAAATACCGGCAGATCATTTGCATTGATCTTTTCGATCACGGTCCTGTAAAGGGCTTCAACCGGCCTTACGAGACCTGTTCCGAAAATGGCATCGACAATGGCGTCCCATCGGGCTTCGTCCTTTTTCAGTATCCTCACATCCTGAACAGACCGGATGGATACGGGAAGACGCGATACGATTTCGTAATTGGTTCTGGCCGCTCCCCTGAACCGGGCGGCATCACCGAGAAGGTAAACTATTGGGATCCCTCCCATGGAGAGGATCTTTCTTGCTATGACCAGGCCGTCCCCTCCATTATTGCCGGATCCGCAGAACACAGCGAACGTTTTTCCTTCTGTACCCAGAGTATTTTGGATGACCGAATAAACGGCATGCCCTGCATTTTCCATGAGGAGCTCACCGGAGATGCCGAAAGTATCTTCAGCCTTTTTATCGAGCGTCCTCATCTCTTCCACACAGGCGACTTTCATGGTATTCCCTCAATAGTTATTCAGAATTTACCGTAATGATTACCGGTAATCCGGATGTCCGGATGCTGAAATTCGTTCACTTCATGATACGTTTCAGTGTCTCAAAACCGAGTCTCGAGCCGCTGACGATCAGCACCACTGTCTTTCCCCTGAAAAGAACCTTTTCCCTGATCAGGGCTGCAGCGGTCAGAGCTCCCGAACCTTCCACGAGCATGGCATGGACCCCGATAAAAAAGCGTACCGCATTTTTGATCTCTTTTTCGGAAACGAGGATGAACCGGTCCACCACTTTCTGGCAGATGCCGAAGGTCACAGCTCCCTGTTCTATCCCCCCTGCGGTGCCGTCGGACAGCGTGGGCCTGGATGCCATGTCAAGGATGCGGCCGGCTTTGACAGAATGCGCCATGACAGCAGAGTTCCGGGGCTGGCATCCTATAATCTGGACCAGAGGCCGTTTTGAGCGTAACACACTGCCTGCTCCTGAGATCAGTCCGCCCCCGCCTACAGGAGAAAGCAGGAAATCGAATTCCGGAAGATCCAGAAGCTCAAACCCCAGAGTACCCTGGCCGGCGACGATGCGCATGTCGTTGTAAGGTGATATGTAGACCCTGTCCTGCCGGGCTGCATCCTCTTTTGCTTTGCGTTCGGCTTCTATACAGTCTTTCCCGAAAAAAACGATGTCTGCGCCCTGTGCCTGCAGGAAATCCGCTTTGGAACGGGCGACGGTACGGGGCAGATAAATCGTCCCTTTCATGCCCAGGCGCTCGAGCATGAAAGCGACTGCCGCGCCATGATTTCCGGAGGACGCGGTGACGATCCCTTTTCTCCGTTCCCCGTCCGAAAGGGTCAGCATTCTGTTCGCGGCGCCCCGGATCTTGAATGAACCGGTGACCTGAAGGTTCTCGAGTTTGAGATAGACCTGACCGCCGGTCTTCCTGCTGAGCCAGGAACTATATTCCAGAGGAGTCTTCCGGATGAACGGATCTATGCGCTTCAGGGCGGAACGCGATTCACGGAATAAGGTTTCTGTCATGGCCGGAACAGGGCTCGGCATTTCCTCTCCTTAAGAGAGATTTTCACATCTTCCCGGTTTCCGTATCCCGCATGCCGGGATTATAAAAAACGGAAGAATCAGCCAGTTCTCTCTTCTTTCACACCCTCGCCAACGGAGATGATATAGGATTTCCCTCCCTCTCCTTCAATGGCTTCAGCCACTTCTTCAAAGGTATCAGGGGCATAGGCAAACATACAGCCTCCCCCGCCTGAACCGTTTATCTTGGCTCCAAGAGCACCGGCATTCAGTGCCGCATCTATCATGCGGTCGATTTTCGGCGTCGAGATCCTGAGTCCCTCCCTGAGCTCTTTCTGATGCGCGTTGAGCAGTTCTCCCAGTTTCACCGGATCCGGATTGCTCTCTAGCATTTTTCTGGCCTCTTGTGTGATACCGCGGTTGATCACATTGGCCCGTAAAAGTTCGGTTTCGGTTTTATCCAGACCGTGCCGCATTTTTTCCAGTTTTTCCAGTGTCAGATTGTGGATGGTAACGGATGGATCTTTCGAGGCCAGTTTGTTAACAGCAGCTATTGTTCCGCCCTTGACGCGGGACAGAATGCCTTTGGTGTCTTTGGGTTCCCCGGAGTCTCCCAGTACGAATTTACCCGGATCCGAGCGGAGGACGACCGGATCGGGGACGCTGAAATCGATATAGAGAACTCCACCGAAACTCGCAGCAAAGTGGTCCATGGCGCCGCCGGGTTCTTTGAATTCCACCACTTCGGCCTGATGTGCCAGGCGGGCGATTTCGTACGGATTTCCCGCCCTTTTATCCCCGGAGATTTCGAGCAGAAGGGCGATCCAGGCCACCATCAGGGCTGAAGAGCTTGACGTACCGGAGTTGATCGGTATACTTCCATGGACCGTGCAGTCATATCCGGAGGGGAAAAGGACCCCCTGCCGCAAAAGGATCTGGACACCGCTGCGGAAGTAATCCCTCTCTTTTACATAGATGATGGTCTGATCGAAACGGATGGTCTCTGTGGTTCCAATGTCCGGGCACAGGATGATAAAACGTTTGTCCAGTCTCGGGCTTGCTTCTACGGAGATGCGCAGATCGATGGCAGATGTGATGACAGGCAGACCCAGATAATCCTGATGCTCCCCGTACAGGCATATGCGTCCGGGTGCGGATATTTTTATGGTCTCGGGTATCATTATGATGGCTCGTTGTCAGTTTTCGTTAAGAAGATGTTCAAAGTACTGTGCCGGAAGCATCTTTCAACGATGCGGCATTCTTTCCGGATGATGCCCTGCAGAACATGCTTAATGTGTTTTTCGCTTTTCCTTCATGAGCTGTCTGAATTCCCTGACGGGAAAGATGATCCAGAGTATCATGATGATCAGGCCCAGAAGCCATATGCTCCATGTCACCCAGTCAAATGTCATCTGGT
>CAYXFJ010000186.1:0-6238 GCA_964464265.1 uncultured bacterium | reverse complement strand
TGTTCCCTGGCAGCCATCCCGGAAAAACGAGATGCTGGCACGCACCATCCTCGACGAGACAAAGGTGACCGAAGGCTATGCGCTGTATTACGGGGCGGGGGACGGGGAGGTGCTGGCAGCACTGGCACAGGCTTCAAATCTCAATATTGTGGCTGTTGATCCGGATCCGGGCAGGATAGAATCCCTGCGCCGCCGTTTTGACAGCGCGGGCCTTCTGGGGTTAAGAGTCCATCTTCTCTCTGGCACTCCATCCGAATTTCCATCCCCTCCTTATATGGCATCTCTGACCGTATGCATGGATCCGGTCCAGGGTGTGATGAAAGAAACCGTGCTTAAAAAGATCGTTGAATCCGTAAGGCCTTATGGCGGAAAGGTCTGGCTGCCTGTTCAGAATAAAGAACAGAAGTCGGTCACTTCCCTGACCGAAAAACTGAAGGACCCCATGCTGTCCACGGCATTTTTCCAGAACAGCGTGACGCTGAGCAGGGAGGGTCTGCTGCCCGGAGCTGCCAACTGGACGCATCAGTACGGTGATGTTTCCAATACGGTTAAATCCGATGACAGGCTCGTTCAGCTTCCGCTGGGAGTACTGTGGTTCGGCGGCAACTCGAACATGGATGTGCTTCCGCGTCACGGCCACGGTCCACCCGAGCAGGTGGTGGACGGCAGGCTCATCATTCAGGGCATAGATGGTATGAGCGCAAGGGATGTGTATACAGGCAGGGTCCTCTGGACCCGGGAGCTCGACAGTCTGGGGACATTCCGTCAGTACTTCGATGAGACCTATGATGAGGAACCGCTGGCCGGTAACCAGCAGCACATTCCCGGGGCCAATATCAGGGGTACCAATTATATTGCATCGTCCGATTTTATCTATGTGATACAGGGCAGCGAATGCCATGTGCTGAACATCACGAGTGGAAAAACGGAGAAAATATTTGAACTGCCCCGGAAGGATGCTTCACAGAAATCCGACTGGTCTTACATCGGGCTTTCCGGGGATCACCTGATCGCAGGCAGCGGATTCGTGTCCTTTTCGACCCTGTACGGATCGACCATCACAGAAGAAGAAAGACAGAAACTTTCTCTGAAAGATCTGGCGAAACGACAGGTATCCGGGAATTTTGATTATTCTTCCAGCCAGTCTCTGGTCATCATGGACCGCCATGACGGAAAAGTGAAGTGGAGCATTGCTTCGCGTTACGGTTTCATCCATAATGCAATCGCGGCCAGCGAAGGAACGCTTTTCTGCCTGGATAAACTTCCGCCTGCCATGGAGAAAATGCTGTCCAGACGGGGTCTTCTGGTACCTTCCGAATACCGGCTTATGGCCATGGATCTGGAAACCGGAAAAGTTATATGGGAAAAGAATGAGGGCATATTCGGGAGCTGGCTGAGTTATTCCCTGGAGTTCGGCAGGCTTCTTCAGGCAACTCGTCCATCCAGGGATATGGTGGCTGACGAGACAGGTAAAAGGATGTCCGTATTCAACGCGGTGAACGGTGAACTGATCTGGGATAAAGAAATAGAATACAACAATCCGCCCATCCTGCATCACGAGAACATCATCACGGACAACGCTGCCTACAGCCTGGCCTCAGGGGAGCAGAAGAAGCGTCAGGATCCGCTCACAGGGCAGGCCATCCCCTGGACCTATTCGCGCACATACGGATGCAACTACAACATTGCAAGCGAGTACCTTCTGTCCTTCCGCTCCGCAGCCGCAGGATTCTATGACCTGTACCAGGAAGGAGGAACTGGCAATTTCGGTGGGTTCAAATCCGGGTGCACCTCCAATCTGATCGCTGCAGGGGGCGTGCTCAATGCGCCTGATTATACCCGGACATGCCAGTGCTCCTATCAGAACCAGACCTCTCTGGCACTGATCCATATGCCGGAAATGGAGTACTGGACCACCAATAATTTCGCCTGGAATGGCATGCCTGTTCAGAAAATTGGTCTCAATCTTTTTGCCCCCGGAGACAGAGTTGCCGGTGACGGAACCCTCTGGCTGGATTATCCGAGTACGGGCGGAGAGTCGCCTGATATCGTCATCAAGGACCATTCAAAGACGGCGAGGGGCATACGGAAACACTCCCTGTCCATGAAGCGAAGCGGTTATGAATGGGTTGCAGCTTCAGGGATAGCAGGCCTTCTGGATATGGAGGTCAGGCTGTCCGGAGAACCGGACGAAAATGCCAGGTACACGGTTAAACTGCATTTTGCCGAACTGGAGGATAAGAAACCCGGCCAGCGTGTTTTCAACGTTCTGTTGCAGGATGAGGAAGTTCTGACCGGTCTTGATGTGATCCATGAATCAGGAAGTTCCGATAAATCGGTCATTAAAGAAATTCCTCATGTGCCTGTCAGGGATGTGCTCAGGATCCGGTGTGTTCCATCCAGAGAGTATCCGGATTCGGTACCGCTTTTATGCGGTATTGAACTGGTCAAGGAGAAATAAGACAGACAACCCGGGCAATTGCTGTTCTGTTCGGAACCTGTGACAGCCACAGGGAAGAAGTGTAATAATTTATTTTGCTATAATATAAAGAACATCCCCTGATGCCGGGGGGTCCCGCCATCCGATGGGCAACCCCCGGTCGATGGGGAGATTATTTAAATGAAATCCCGGGAATGTGCAACCTGAAACACCTTATCTGCATCCAAATCAAGCAACTCTCTCCGATCCGCTTCAAATAATATAATATTTATCAAGTATTTAGAATATATTCCCGCAAAATACCCAAAGCTGGAGATTCGCTGGCATTAATATTGCACACATTCTGATGTTTCATAAGTCTTTACATTGATTGGACTTCTGCAGGATCCCTGAAAACAGAGGCCGGTCAGGGATAATTTATTTGTTAAAATGGTGACTGGTTTCAGCCAAATCATTGAATAGTGAGCCTGAAGATGAATATATTTTTTATAAAAAAATGTTCATTACAGCAATGAACAGCAGACAGGAAACCTGATGCCGTTTCCCCGGATAAACTTCATCCCTCCATGCTGCAGGCTGCGGATATTTCCATGGGCTGTATTCCTGTTATTACTGCCATCGAGAGCTGTGCATGCGCAGAACGAAGACCTGCGGTTCTCCCATATCTCCATCAGGGACGGACTGTCCCAGAGTACCGTCCTGTCGATCATTCAGGATTCGAGGGGGTTTTTGTGGTTCGGTACTGAAGACGGGCTGAACCGTTATGACGGATATGATTTCACGATCTTCAAGTATGATCCGCATGCACCTTCCAGCCTGAGTTACAATTACATTAACACCTTGTGCGAATCAGTGGACGGAGATCTCTGGATCGGCACTTTCGGCGGGGGTCTGAACCGGTTCGACCGGGATACGGAGACATTTACCCGTTTCCGCGATATGATGTCCAATCCGTCCAGCCTTACGAACGATTATGTCAATGCCATTCTGCAGGACAGGGAAGGCCGGATCTGGGTCGGTACTCAGAATGGACTCAACAGGCTCGATCCGGGCGGAGAACATTTTTCGCATTACTTTTCCGGACCGGAGGGAACGCAAAAACTCGAGAAAAACTACATCAGCGTGCTTCTGGAAGACGGCCGCGGATGCCTCTGGATCGGAACGCAGGATGGATTGTATTCCTGGGACAGGGCAAATGACAGGCTTGTACAGAAGGAATTTGGCCAGGAAGGCCGGAACAGTCCGGATCCAAAAGAGATCACCTGCCTGTTTGAAGGTAAAACCGGGGTTCTGTAGATCGGTACAGAAAATGGACTTTACCGGTTGAATCAGGAAGATCCCGGATCCCGGTCAATGGCAGGTCCAACAAGAGTGAATGGCCTTTCGCATGAGCATATCACTTCGATTCTTGAAGATAAGGAGGGTGTGCTGTGGGTGGGAACCCTGAAAGGACTGAACAGGTACGATAATAAAAATAACCGATTCACAAGTTTTTACTCGCGGCCGGATGTCCCGGGCAGCCTCAGTAACGATGAAATCTTTTCAATCTGCGAAGACCTTTCCGGTGTGCTGTGGATTGGGACGCATCTCGGACTTAACAAATGTGAAAAGAAACGGAATGAATTCACGCTTTTCACGCCGGGTTCTGGACTGGGATTGAGCAACGGTCTTGTGAGGGCGATCGGGGAACATCAGGGTCTGCTCTGGGTGGGCACCTATGACGGATTGAACATCATCGACAGAAAGAACAGATCATGCCGGGTACTCAGGCATGAGGCGGGGAATACGAACAGCGTGAGTAACGACCGTATCATGTCCATTTACAGGGATCCCTCGGGAAAATACTGGCTGGGAACCCATGACGGTCTGGATATGTACGACCCTGTGTCAGAATCCTTCACGCATTTTCGTACCCGTCCTAATGACCCTTCGAGTTTGAGCAATCCTCGTGTAAGAGTGGTTTACGGTGACCGTTCCAGGAGGATCTGGGTAGGAACAGAAAACGGACTCAACAGGATGGAACGTGATCAGAGTTCTTTCAGACGGTTCCTGTATAATCCGGCTGACACTACAAGTATCAGTGACAATTATATATACTCCATCCTGCAGGACCGTGAAGGGAATTTATGGGTGGGAACGCTCAACGGGTTGAACTGTTACAACCAGACTGAAAAACGATTCCGGAGGTTCATGGCCGATCCCAACAGGAAGGGCACTCTCAGCGACAACGCGGTCATGTCCCTGTACGAGGACAGTGAAGGGACTCTCTGGGTGGGGACCAGTGTTGGCCTTAACCGTTTTAACAGGGAGAGGAATCAATTCGATCAGTATACCCGGAAAGACGGTCTGCCAAACGATATGATCTGTGCCATTCTCGAAGATGAGCGGGGCCGTTTGTGGCTGAGCACAAACCGGGGGCTTTGCAGAATGGAAAAAAAGACTAAGCGTTTCAGGAACTACTCTGAGAGTGACGGTCTGCAAAGTGACGAATTCAATCTGGGAGCTGCTTTCCGGAGCCCCCGCGGAGAGATGTTTTTCGGCGGCATCAATGGTTTCAATGCATTTTTCCCGGACAGCATCAAAGAGGATTTTGTATTTCCAAAAGTGGTGGTCACGGATTTTCAAATCTACAACCGGTCTGTTCCTATAGGTAAAATGGACGGAAGAAAGGCCATTCTTGATAAAGCAATCTCTGAGACCGACTCCATTGTGCTGTCTCACAGGGACAGGTCATTTTCTTTCGGTTTTGCAGCGCTGCACTACCATTCTCCTGAAAAAAATCAGTATGCATACAGAATGGAGGGACTGGAAAAGGAATGGAATTATGTCAGCTCCAGGCGGTTTGTGACCTATACAAACCTTCCTCCGCGTAAATATGTTTTCCGGGTAAGGGCTTCTAACAGCGACGGTATTTGGAGCCCTAACGGAGTTTCCGTGCACATTCGTATTGTACCGCCTTTTTATAATACATGGTGGTTCAAAGTTTCTCTCATGTTTTCAACCATTTTTCTGATATGGAGTCTGTATTTCGTCCGCACACGGTCAATCACTCTGCGGAACAGGGAGCTTGAGAAACGTGTACAGGCCAGGACAGCCGAACTCGAATCCGTGAATCAGGAACTGAAGGATTTCGCCTATATCGTTTCCCACGATTTGAAAGCGCCCCTGCGGGCCATCGGTTCGCTGGCAGACTGGATTTTCAAGGATTACTATGACCATATCGACAAGCCCGGCAGGGAAATGCTCCAGCTCATGACCAGCAGGGTGAAACGGATGAACGACTTGATCGACGGCATTTTGCAGTATTCCAGAATAGGCCGTATCAGAGAAAAGAAAGTGAGTGTGGATCTCAATCAGATTGTGAAACATGTGGTCGATATGATCGCACCGCCGGATAATATCAAGATCGAAATAGCGAATGAACTTCCGGTCATCGAGTGCGAGGAGACACGCATCATGCAGGTTTATCAGAACCTTATCGGTAATGCTGTTAAGTACATGGACAAGCCTGAAGGCAAGGTGAGCATTGGCTGCGAGAAGGAGAGTGATCACTGGACATTCAGGATATCTGACAATGGCCCCGGTATAGATCCCTGTTATCATGACAAGATCTTTCAGATATTTCAGACCATCTCGTCCAAGGATAGGGATAGTACAGGCATTGGCTTGAGTCTTGTGAAAAAGATCGTGGAAATGTACGGGGGGCGGATCTGGGTCGAATCCCAGGCCGGTCATGGGAGCACCTTTATTTTTACTTTACCAAACTGAGAATTGCAGATTGTAATAAAACGGCTTCAT
>CAYXFJ010000185.1:0-6255 GCA_964464265.1 uncultured bacterium | reverse complement strand
GTTGCCCGGAGCCCCGAACGCCTGAAGGGTGACCCCCAGTTTGTCCTTCGCTAATATCTGGGTTTTCAGCAGATGTTCTTTCTGGAAATCGAAGGAGGTATTATAGAATTCCCAATAATAGAGGCCGGTGGTATAATCGTACTGATTTATCGTATGATCGTATCCGTGATTCCAGAATTCAAATTGCCCGCTCTGGTGCAGTTCGATGAGCGTACTGAAGTAAGACGGACTATCGAATTCGAGAGAACTGCCGATGATGCCGATGCATACCCTGGCAGGAGTCGTCTGTATATGGTGGATGAAGCTTATCCACGTACTGGGGATTTGACCTGTCCAGTCGCATATCATATCGTCTGCCTTGAACATGACCAGCGTTTTATAGACCGGGATAGTGACTGATTGCAGTCCCACGACGTGGCCGTCCTGCATCATGAACACGCAGAGGGTAGTCGTATCCGGATGGTCCGGTGCAAGAAAGGTGATACTGGGGCCTTCACCGGAAAGGACTCCGCCGCTTGTGTTCCAGACGAACGTGAACGGAGACAGGTCCAGGAATCCGCTGTTTACGGAGAGAGTAACGGACTGTCCGGTGCGCAGGCATGGCGGAGCCTCCAGGTTAAGTAAATAAAATACGGATCCCTTGCTTAAAGGATCCAGCGTCAGATCACAGTGAATGAAAAACAATAGACAGAAAAGGCACGACAGGATGATCAGGGAAGGGCAGCGGAGTGATCCGGTCCAGAGGTTTCCTTTGATAAAGGACGGCCGGATTCCGGGAAGTGTCTCTGATTTTGATGAAGTTCTTCTCGGCAATAGAGATATGTCCCGGCAGGATACGAAAACCATATTCCCTGCTCATTAAAAATATACTGAATACCTTTTTCACACCGGCTGTATGATTACACTCCAGGACCGTGTAATACCGGAGTGGCACCGGTAGCCTCACTGATAAATATATTTATTATTTTTTTCAATAGCAAGCGCGATTCAGGGCTGTGTTTTCTATACCTTTTCAATAAGCTCCGATTCTCCCGCATATTCAGTTTCACACCCTTCTGCTTTCCGTGCTGCGGTCCACGGCTCGTTCCCCTGAACATAGACGCTCCTGCGGTCTCGGTTTCCTGGATGGCAGACTTACAGTAATCATCTTGCATTTTACAGGATTAATTTTTAAATTAATTAATTTATTAATAGAAACCGGAGGATACCATGAAACCGTTCAACACCCGTCTTTGGACCGCCGCGCTTCTGGCCGGGGTCCTTTTTTCCGGCAGAGAGATGCTGCTGGCTCAGTCCACAGAAACACTTTACGATTATGCGAAAGCACTGAGCGGACTTAATGAAAGAAACCTGTATGAGACCACGGTAGCGGTACTTGAGGAATATTTAAACCGTTATCCGGAAGGAGAGAATGCCCACGAGATACAGTTCCTTCTGGGAAATGTTCACGAGGAACAGAAGAACAAGGACTTCGCCTATCTCTCGTTCCTCAAGGTAACGGTTCTCTATCCAAAATCACCGAAAGTCCCTGATGCCAGAGCCATGGCAAAGCTGGATGTGGCCAACGAAAAGAAAATGCTTCCCATCAAGGAAAAACTGCAGTCCCTTCTGGAAGCGGGGGCTACCGGAGATGCATTTGCCGACAGGTTCTACAATATGCTCGGCCAGGTCAGGGACCTGCTCTATCCCGATCTCAACGAGGCGCTTCTCTCCGAGTGCAGGCAATTTCTGAAAACCTTTCCGGATCACGCCGGAGCGCCTGCAGTTCAGGAATGGATGGGGGACATGCATCAGGAGAACAAGAAGTACTGGGAAGCCCTTGCCGCTTATCTGGGCCTAGTCCATCTGTATCCGAAAAGCGACAAAGTGCTCTCCAGCCAGGTCAAAATCGGGGATCTCTACGGCGAAAACCTTAAACGGCCCGATCTTGCTGTTGCCCAGTTTGAAACTGTGGTCAAGAGCACGTCAGATGCCGAACTGGCAGCCCGCGCACAGTGGAAAATAGCGGATGTTCTGGACAACAAGGTAAAGGATTATGCCCGCGCCGCCCAGGAATTTCAGATCCTCGTGGATAAATTCCCATCGAGCCCGGATGCGGTTCAGGCCCTCATGAGGCGCGCAGACATCATGGTCAACAAACTGAAACAGTATGAGGACGGGATTCGTACCTATGAGGATGTGGTCACCAAATTTCCCGCTCAGGACCAGGCGGTAGAAGCCATGATGCTCACAGCCGGTGTTTATGAAGATAAAATGAAGGATTACGAGAAGGCCATTCAGGCGAAAATTTCGTTTGTGGATAAATTTCCGGAGCATGCCCGTGCGGCCGAGACCCTGTACGAGGCTGGTGACCTTGCTGAGAGACGGGTGAAAAATATTGATCAGGCGGTGGAGATTTACAGCCGTATCGTTGAGAAGTACCCTGCGGACAAGGTAAAAGAGAAAGCGCAGAGAAGGATAGAATTGCTGAAGAAGGGCTGAGCGGTTTCGGGTCTGTACTTCCCACGATGCCAGGAGGAGAACAGCGTCCCGGCTGGATTTCCCGGGGAGCATATTCAGGCAGGAGGATGGATACAGAGCCGTGGAAAGCATATTCCGGCGGGATTTACAAAAAGGCGCCGGCCGCATATTGTATGATCGTGAAAACGGATCAGATGGGGCATGCACGGGTTGGCCGTGCGACCGGGCGCATTTTGAATACAGAAAACAGATGCGTGGGGCGCCCGTTCAAATGGGATTAAAAAACAGGAGCACATGAAACCGATAATCTTTTTTGCAGGTGTGGAAACAGGCGAATCCAAAAGCCAGATTGCTGAGAAGGTGTCCAGGCTATTCGAACGGTCCGGATTCGGCTCGCTAATAAAGCAGAATGATCTGGTGGCCGTGAAGATGCATTTCGGTGAGACGGGCAACGACACCCATATCTGTCCCGAATGGGTGAAACCCGTGGTTGCGGGAATTGGGAAAGCGGGGGGTAACCCCTTTCTCACAGATACGTGCGTGCTGTACAAAAGCTCCCGCAATAACGGGGTGGATCATGCCCGGCTGGCAGATAATCATGGCTTTAATGTCGGGGGGACCGGTGCGCCCGTCCTGATCGCTGACGGCCTCCTGGGGAACGAGGAGAAGGAAGTCGCTATCAGGGGGCGTATCTTTAAAAAGGTATCCATTGCCCCCATGGCCCTGGACTCGGATGCCCTCATTGCCCTGAGCCATGTCACGGGTCATATGGCAACGGGAATAGGGGCGACACTGAAGAATTTAGGCATGGGATTTGCCAGTAAAAAAGGAAAACTGAGACAGCATTCGGTGATGAAACCCCAGATATCAGAGAAACGCTGTACAGGCTGTGAGACCTGCGTGAAATGGTGCCCTGCGTCTGCCATTAAAATGAAGGGCGGAAAAGCAGTGATCGATCCGGAGATGTGCATCGGATGCGGGGAGTGCTTTACCGTGTGCCGCTTCGGGGCGGTGAAACACGACTGGCGCGTGGGAGCAGCAGACCTTCAGATGCGGATGACCGAGCATGCCGCAGGGGTTGTGGAAGGCAAGAAGGAAAAAGCGGGATACATGAATTTTCTCACCTCCGTCACCAAAGACTGCGACTGCATGACCGGCCACCAGAAGCCGATCTTTCCGGATATCGGCATTATTGCCGGAAGGGATCCTGTGGCTGTGGATACCGCCGCTCTCAGGCTGATAAAGGAAAGGACAGGCAAGGAGCTTACCGATCTTTCCTACCCCGGGCTTGATGCGTGGGTGCAGATCCGGCACGGGGAGGAGATCGGACTGGGGAGCTCTGAATACAATATGGAAATTAGTTAAACCCGTGCAGCGGGCCTTGGCCGGCGATATTCTTCAAAGAACAACAAACGGTTGAGAGGAAGGAACTGATATTCATATGGAAAAATTGAAAAAGAACATGTCCTTCAAAGGACGTCCCGGACCGCTGGTCTTTGTGGTCATGGACGGTGTGGGGCTCAATCCGAGACCTGAGGGCAATGCGGTGCAAAAGGCCTACAAGCCCACGCTGGATGAACTCATGTCAAAAAGCCTTTTTATGAGCCTGCAGGCCCACGGCTGCGCGGTCGGCCTGCCTTCGAACAGCGATATGGGTAACTCGGAAGTGGGGCACAATGCCATAGGGGCGGGCCGCGTGTTCGAGCAGGGCGCAAAACTCGTGAACCTGGCCATAGAGACCGGGCAGCTCTGGAAAGGAGAGACCTGGAAGAAACTGGTCTCCTATTGCAAACCGGAAGGCACCCTGCATTTCATCGGCCTGTTTTCGGACGGAAACGTGCACAGCCATATGAACCATCTCAAGGCCATGATCAAGGAAGCCTGCACCGAAGGAGTGACCCGCCTGCGCGTCCATATCCTTCTGGATGGACGTGATGTGGGGGAAACATCGGCGCTGGATTACGTGATCCCGTTCGAGGCCTTTTTAAAGGAGATGAACGCATCCGGTTGCGACTGCGCAATAGCGAGCGGCGGGGGGAGGATGCGCGTCACCATGGACCGGTACGAAGCGGACTGGAACATTGTGAAATGGGGGTGGGAGACCCATGTCCTCGCAAAAGGAGAGATGTTTGCTTCAGCAGAGGATGCCATTCGTGCTTTCAGGAAGAAAGAACCCGGCATCACGGATCAGTTCCTCCCCGCATTCGTGATCCAGAAGAACGGAAAACCCGCGGGACCCATAGAGGACGGCGATTCGGTCATTTTCTTCAACTTCAGGGGTGACAGGGCTACAGAGATCAGCCGTGCATTCGAGGTGGAAAATTTCGACAAATTCGACCGCATCCGGGTGCCGAAGGTCCAGTACGCGGGAATGATGGAATACGACGGAGACCTGCACATCCCGAAACAGTATCTTGTCGCCCCGCCCGCCATACGCGGGACGATGGGAGAACGGCTCTCCGCTACAGGCGTGACCCAGTATGCCTGCAGCGAAACGCAGAAGTATGGTCACGTCACCTATTTCTGGAACGGCAACTGGAGCGGCAAATTCAACGAGAAACTGGAAACCTATGTAGAAATACCTTCCGACCGCGTGCCCTTCGAGCAGAGACCCTGGATGAAGGCCGCTGAGATCACCGATGCCGTGATCGGTGCGATCAGGGAGGGGAAACACCGTTTCATCCGTCTCAATTATCCGAACGGGGATATGGTCGGTCATACCGGAGTGTTCAGGGCAGCAGTGGTTGCAGTGGAAACCGTAGATCTCTGTCTTGCCCGTTTGAAAAAAGCGGTGGAAGAAGCCCGGGGCATTCTGCTGGTCACAGCGGATCACGGCAATTCAGACGAGATGTTCGAGCTGGACAAAGCGGGAAATCCCAAACTGGACGAGGCCGGGAATCCCAAACCTAAAACGAGTCACACCCTGAACCCGGTTCCTCTGGTCATTTACGATCCCCTGTTCAATGGAGAATACCGTCCTGCCTCTGTGGAGAAACCTGGCCTGAGCAATCTGGCCTCCACCTGCATCGGGCTTCTGGGATTAATGCCTCCTCGTGAATACGATCCCGGCCTTCTTGAATTTACCGGTTGAATGGCATGAACAGGAAAGGACGCGGACAGGATGCTTGAGAAACTGAAAAAAACTGTGTCGGGATTTTCACATGCTATGGGCGAGCTTGCCTACCTGTGGCTGGACACCCTGCGCTACGGTTTCAGGCGTCCCTATGAGGTCGAATCCCTCATTGTCCAGATGGAGGAGATCGGCGTCCGGTCCCTTCCCATCGTGCTCCTCTCGTCGTTCTTCGTGGGCATGGTGATGGCCGTTCAGGTGGCCTATTCGGAGGCGAATTTCGCAGGACGGGTGATGGTGGGGATCGGGGTGGGGGTGGCCATCACCCGGGAGTTCGGCCCCCTGCTCACGGCGCTTCTGGTGGGAGGGCGCATCAGCGCGGGCATCACCTCGGTGATCGGATCCATGCGCGTTACGGAACAGGTGGACGCCATACGGCTGTTCGGTGCGAGTCCTGCCAAGAAGCTGGTCTTCCCGCGAATTTTCGCGGCCATGCTCATGCTGCCGCTCTTAACCGCGGTAGCAGATTTCGTGGGAATTTCCGGAGGCCTGGTGATCAGCCTTGTGGATATCAAGATGAGTTTTACTACCTATTACTATCAGGTAATACGGGCGGTCACCCTTTCCGATTTCTTCGGGGGTATTTTCAAGGCAGTGTTTTTCGGGTTCTTCATCTCACTGATCGGCTGCTATTACGGACTCAAGGTGGAGGGCGGTGCGGAAGG
>CAYXFJ010000184.1:0-6260 GCA_964464265.1 uncultured bacterium | reverse complement strand
TGCATGTTAACAAGAAAATAATTGCCGAGATAGTCGTTGTTCTGCCGGGCCGCCTCTTTTCCGTTCGCATCTGTATAGGTGAAGTGGCCGCTGCTCCGGATCTGATTGAACATCAGGTAAGCCTGCACAGGTCCGAACCGTTGTGAGGCGTGCAGATGGGTGCTCTGTGCACCGTAAGTTCCGATCATCTGACGGATCCCGAAGGAGTATCCTCTGGGGGGGGCTGATTCCCTTGTGATAAAATGTACAGCGCCTCCCAGCGCGTCAGCTCCGTAAAGTGCAGAATGACCCCCGCGGATGATCTCAACACGCTCAAGCAGGTCTGCCGGTATCAGATTGATATCGAAGCCAGCAAACTGAGCGGAATTCATCCTGACCCCGTCCAGAAGAATAAGGACCTGGGAATCGTCGGATCCTCGGATCGAAAGGGTCTTCAATCCTGCAAAACTCCCGTTGTCCTTTACGAACAGACCGGTCGTGCTCTCCACGATTTCTCCGGCAGTGCTCCCGTTTCTTTCTTTTAAATCCATGCCGGACAGGATCTCGCTGGAAACGGAAATGTTCTGTCGCAGATGTTCAGAGCGTGTGGCAGTGACGATCAGCGGATTCAGAGGGATCACTGTCTGTTCGAGCTGAAAATCCTGGACCGTATTTTCGGAAATGGCCACTTGCTTCCGGCGGAGAGAGTGATACCCCATGACCTGTACGGAGATATCATAAAAACCTTCGGGCATGCCATTGATGAAATAAAATCCGCCATTTCCGCTGGCTGCCCCGAAAGGAGTTCCAGGAATGACGATATTGGCATCCGGGATAGGGATTCCTGATGCCTTATCCGTCACTGTCCCGGTCAGGACAAATTTTGTGGCGGTTCCGGAATTCGCTGCTCCTTTTTCCGGAACGGGTGACCGGTTGTACTCCGGATTCGTTCCTCTTCCCGTGGTGGAACATGACATTCTGTTTCCGGAATCAAGGCCGGACGCTGATCCCCATCCGAGAACAAGCGCCAGCGAAATCCGGAAGAGACATTTTACGTGTGCCATAATTACTCCTCCGCTCAAAATAAAAAAACCGTCTCCGAGGGACGGTTTCATTTTTAAGCGGTCTTTTTACCTTCCCTCGAAGGAGCTTGATCACAGGCAGGTCTCCTGGCTTATCCGCTTTCAGCCGCCTTCCCATCCCGGTTCTCCGGAACAGTGGCTTATACGGCTGGAATACTCACCCTTGAATAAGGGGATCGGAATTACAGTTGCGGGGCAGCTCCCGATTCTCACGGGATTCCCTATTCTTCCCCCCGGGGCCATGCCCCGGGGAGGACACCTGTATTGAGTGAAAATGTAGGGATTCGGATCTGTAAAGTCAAGTTCTATTTTATAGAATGCGGTTCCGGATTTTTCATAAAAGGACGAACGGCACATTGTGCAAGGGTATCGCCTGTTGACTTTACAGTCAGAACACATTCCGGAATGAACCGGTTCCGCCATCTCTCTTGACAGACCTTTCATCAAAACGGTTCAGTTTTTCCAGTCTTCCAGTTTTAAGGTTTTCCCGTCGGAGACGAACATAACTGCACCCTGTTTGTCGGTGCGGCAGGCAATAATATCGTACTTTGAAAGCCGTTCCAGAACTGTTCTGGAAGGATGGCGAAAGATGTTCCGTATCCCAGCGGAAATGACGCCGTATGCGGGACGGGCAGCCAATAGCCACCGCACACTGCTCGATGTATGGCTTCCATGATGGCCGATTTTGAGGGCGTTGCAGAAAACGAAGGCATTCATATCGAGAATGGCATCTTCTGCTTCTTTTTCGGCGTCTCCCATAAAAAGGAGTGCGGTTTTTCCGTACCGCACGCGTACGACCAGGGACTGATTGTTCAGATTTTCCATCCAGAAGGATCCAAGCATGTTTCTGTTGGGCGATAGAATATCGACTCGCGATCCCTCTATCAGGCAGATGCTGTCCGGAGCGAGTATGGCCCTGTAGGAGATATTGTTTTCCGCCGCCGCACGCTGCAGGAAGAGGAGCGTTGAATCATGATGCGCATACGACACGAGGAGCTTTCCGATCCTGAAATGTGTGAGTATATGGATGAGACCTCCTTTATGATCATCATGCGGATGGGTCAGGATCACAGCGTCGATCCTCCGGATTCCTTTCTGCATAAGATAGGGTGCGATGATCCTTTCTCCTGCGTCGAATGTATCGGTCTTCGGGCCTGCATCTATCAAAAGGGTTTTGCCGCCCGGAAAACGCAGCAAAGAAGCGTCACCCTGTCCCACATCGAACTGCAGCCAGACAAGCCTCTCCTTATAAAAAAGTGCTTCTCTCCAGATGATCATGTTCCCGAGAAAGAACAGCGTGAAGATGAGGCATTTCCTCATCTTCACCTCCTTGAAAGAAAAAAGAAGAACAAGGGACAGAGAGTAGACGAGGACTTCAGGGATACCGGGTGTCGGGACAGCAACAGTGGAATGAGGTATATTGCCCATAAAAGATACGCTGCGAACCAGAAGGCTGATCATGAGATCGTTAAATGAACCGTATGACAGGGATAACCAGGGATGAAGCACCCCTGCAAGAAGGGTTGTGAATCCAAGACATACCACAAGACCGGATAACGGGATGGCGAACAGGTTGGTCAGAGGCGCCAGTAAAGGGACGTAATTGAAGTACAACACGGTCAGAGGCAATGTCCCGAGCTGTGCAGCGAGGGAGACAGCTGTCAGGGGAGGGAGGGTTTTAAGAACGGGAGAGTTCAGCTTGACTGCAAGTTTTCGATAAAACGGATTGGCAGTGATTTTCGGATAGAAATAGAGGATGGAAGCCACGGCACTGAACGATAACTGGAATCCGGGATCCAGCAGATCCTGGGGACGGGCAGCCAGCAGGAGAAGGCCTGAAAGCCCCACAAGGTTGAAAGGTTCCGGTTTTCTGTCGATAAGTGTGCCGGTCAGGAAAAAGGCTCCCATGACCGAAGCTCTCACAACAGGAGCCTCCGACTCGGTCAGGAGCATGTAGAAGAAGAGACCTGCAAGCGCCAGGAGGATCCTCAGAGTATAGGGGAGCCTTAACAGTCCGGTCAGGGTCATAAGGGCCAGAAGGATGTATCCCACGTGCAGGCCGGAAACTGACATGATATGAAATGTCCCGGATCTGGTGAACGAATCCCTTGTGTCAGGGTCCAGAGTGTCCCTGTCCCCGAGGATCAGGGCTTTCAGAAGGGATGAATTGCTGCGGGACAGGCCTGCCTCCAGTGTGCCGAGCATCCATCTTCTTGCAGGGTAAAGAATATAATTAAGAAAAACATGTCCTTTTTCCCCGAGTTTGTTTATTTGTCCTTTTTCCTTGATGATCATGATACCGTACAGACCCCTGCGGGCGAGATAAGCGCCGTAATCGAAAGCGCCCGGATTTCTCTTCCCGGCCGGTCTGTCGAGCCTCCCATATAACTGTACAAGATCCCCATATCTCAGGGATTCGGAAAATCCCGAGTAATCCTGTACCAGGATATTGCCTGTGACTGTCATGGTTGTATCGCCCTTTTCCAGCACAGCGCTTTTTACTATCAGATCGCTATGGCGCGGTCCTGCGGACGGATCCCTGAGAATCATCCCGTGAAGAATTACAGGGAGTTCATGACCGAGATAACGGGTGATATGGTCAGCAGGAAAGTACTCGGCCTCAGTTTTCATCCTGACCAGTCCGGAAATCAGGATCAGAGAGAAAAGAAAGCTCTGGGTCAGGGTCTTGTATCTCAGCAACAGAAAAAGGAATGCCAGGAGGGCAGATGTGCAGCAAACAGGGACCAGAAAAGAAAGAGGAAGGGAAATCCACCCGGCTGCCAGGATTCCGGCAGCGAAGATCAGGAAGGCTTTAAGTGCGGGATACAGGTCCATGCCGAAGAGGGTCCTTTGGGAAATGGCATGATGGAATGAAAGGGGTAAATCTCCCACAGGAAAATGCGGAAAATACTACAAGAGAAAGATGCCGGGAGCATTTACCACGGGTGTATCAGACGATTTTCTTGCCGATAATCAAAATAATCGCCATCAGGAGAGCTGAGCCCAGAAGAAGTGAGTAAAAAGGATTGAAACCAAAACCGATCGGGAGGTAACCGAGGAGCATGGAAACGACTGCAACAGTGATGGCGTAGGGCAGCTGAGTGCGGACATGATCCACATGATCCGATCCTGAGGCCATGGAGGACATGATCGTCGTGTCCGAGATCGGAGAACAATGATCCCCGAATACAGATCCGGAGAGAACGGAGCCCAGTGTCCCGATCAGTATGGCTTCCGCCATACGGGGATCGGATATGTACTCCAGAGAAAAGTGATGGGCCAGAGGGATGACGATAGGGACCAGTATGGACATCGTACCCCACGAAGTCCCGGTTGCAAAACTGATGAGCGATGCAATGATAAAGGTGACCAGAGGAATAAAATGAGGCGAGAGAAATCCCCGTGTGATCTGAATGACATAATCTGCTGTGCGAAGCTCTGCGCAGATATCCCCCATTGCCCAGGCAAAGACCAGAATGATCATTGCAAAGAACATGGCCTTGATGCCGGAAACCCACGCATCCAGAGTTTCCCTTAAGGAAAGGATGCGCTGCGTCATGGCCAGAAGGCCTGCGATGAAAACACCCGCGAAGGAAGACCACATGAGCACTTCGAACGATTCGGCTGCGCCTATGATGTCCTTGAATGACGGACTGGCAATATTTCCTGCGAGAAGATTTTCGCGGCCATTGAAGTAAAGACCCACCAGAGTGGCCAGAATGACCATGAAAATAGGCAAAACCGCATTGATCCATCGCAGGGGAGTTCCATCAGGGGGTGTGATCTCGCTGAGATTGGGATTCGTCATGGGAATAGCGCCGTCCCTGATGACTTTACCTGTCAGGAGTGACCGCCTTTCTGCATGCCACATGGAACCGAAATCCCTGAGGGTTACAGCCACAAAAAATACGAAAAGAACGGTCAGGATACAGTAAAAACGGTAGGGGATGGTCTGAAGATAGGTCAGATAGATATTGCGCTCGATCCCCAGGAACTGGAATGTTTCCTGTATGAGTCCGAGCTCGAATCCGATCCATGTGGAAATGACGCCGATACAGCAAACAGGAGCTGCCGTGGCATCGACTATAAAAGAGAGCTTTTCGCGGGATATGCGGAGCCTGTCCGTAATGGGACGCATCGTGTTTCCCACGATCAGGGTATTTGCATAGTCATCGAAAAAGATGAAGACACCCAGCGCCCAGGCGGCGATCTGGCCTCCTCTGGGGCTTCTGGACAAACGTGTCAGTTTCTCAACAATTCCCTGCGTTCCTCCTGAACGGGAAATGATCCCGACCATTCCTCCAAGCATCATGGAGAAGAGAATGATGGCCGCATGGTCGGTACTTGCCAGAGAGTTGACTATCGTCCTGTCGAGCAGGCGGAGCAGGCCTACAAAGGGATTGTAGCCCCACATCAGTGTAGACCCCAGCCAGATCCCCATAAAAAGGGAGATCAGCACCTGACGGAAGACCAGGGCGAGGACAATCGCCATAATTGGCGGAAAAAGGCTGAGAATACCCGGGATCACATGAATGGAAAGAGGTGTGCGCGTTTCATGTACGAGATTGAACTGCTGCTTTCCCGCAGATGGGAATACGATATCTTTCAGGAGCAGCTTTCCCAGGACAAAGGGACCTGTTTGTGAAATGGCAACATTACCGCGGATGCCCCGCTGAAACAGGCCTTCTACTCTGACAGATCCGGAGAATGCAGTATCAGCTTTCCCGTCTTCCCGGAGCGCCTGGATATGTAGCTCGCAGGGGATATTACTGATGGCCATTTGAGGGGAGAAGGAAAATCTTTTCGCATCAGGCTGAGAGAAAAGCGATACAGGGATAAGGACCGCGAGGGAGAAGAGAACTTTCAGAAATCCTGTTCGGTTCATGAATGCGGCTCATTGTTGTTATGGAGGCCAGAAGATATTTGTACGGTCAGCTGAATTTACAAAAAAAACAGGAAAAAATGAAGATAAAAATCCACGGGACAAAAAAATCCGCCTGTAAATAATGATAAAAATTTACCGGCGGAGGGTTTTAATTTTTCGACTGCTGTTTTCTTTTCAGATCGTTGAGCTGATCCCGCAGGCGGGCTGCATCCTCATACCGTTCTTCCTGTACCGCTTCCTGGAGTTTGCTGTTCAGTACATTGATCTCTTCTTCATCCGAATGATCGATGGATTCCATCTCTTCACTGATGGAT
>CAYXFJ010000183.1:666-6279 GCA_964464265.1 uncultured bacterium | reverse complement strand
TTTTATGAAAACAGCCGCGATCCGATCGATATTGAGAAGCCGCTTGACGGCTACAGTCAGCGGGGAAAACTTCAGCATGTAGGTCCGCCCTTTTCTTTCGAGAATTCCTTCGCGTTCCATCAGGGCCAGGTACGGCGAGACGAGACCCTTGGACAGCCCGGTCTTTGCCGTGATCTGCTGCACGGTGCATGCCGGGGTGGTGAGCACAGTACGGAGCAGGGTTATCCGTTCCTCAGACCGGAACAATGCCGGGAGATTGTGGTGTCGTTCGTCCATGGATCCTGAACACTATGTTCACGTTCTATGAACAAAATGTTTGCGGATCGTGAACAAGAAATCGGTCCTGGATCTGGACACCATCTTAGAACACCCGGGAAAGATACATTTTACTTGCCCCACCTCTCCGTCGGAGACTGGGGAATGTCCGGGTTCTCCGATTTGATTCGATCCGGTACATTATTTGCGGCTTCCCCGATCACTTCGATTGCACTCCGGACCGCATGGGCAAAATAATCATCGTTGATAAGATCTTCCAGCGTCCGTCCGTGTGATATCTTTTTCAGGAACACGATCTCGTCAAGGATGTGACGGAGGTAAACCGTATCATCCTTCAACCCAGATCACCTCAGCCTCAACCCGCGGGCGGATGTACTTGTCGATCCCTTCGACCGTTATGAGATCGACGTTCCGCCGGAAGAGTGCTTCGAGACGCTCGGCAAGTTCGACAAAGTTTCTGAGTGTTGCATATCCCTCTGCGAAATCCACAAGCACATCCACATCGCTCTTTTTTGTCTGCTCACCGCGGGCGAACGAACCAAAGATGCCGATTTTCTTCACGCCAAACTGCGAGCGGATTGCCGGAGCTTCTGCTTCAAGTTTTTTTACCAGGGGACTTTTGCGCCGGCGCGGCGTGACGAGGTCAGGCATACGTTCGTTTCCTTAGTATGGTGTTTGGTGATTCCAGTACAATAAGAGTGTGGTCAACCCCGGGAAGGCCCCGATTATCGGCAGACTCGTAAGTTATTGATTGGGATCTACTGCAATTCATGATCCCTGAACAAACTGTTTGTGAAACGTGAACTTCCGTGAGCACCAACCGACATAAACTCTATGATAGTACTTCCCTGTCGAAGTAACCCAATAGTGAGGAGTACCAACCCGCAGAAGCCATTTCAGCCTCCTATTGCCCCTTCCGGAGGTCATTTTGACAATTGGAAGGGGCTGTATGTCACGAACCACGCAGACTCCCTTCACACCAGGGATTAATTCATTTCCGCTCATTCCGTTTTATCCTGATCAGTGCATATCCAGCAGCGCAACAACAGAGTGCGAAAACCGGGAGTAGAGGCGGAATGGCTGCGGGCTGAGAAACGGTTTGATCTGCCTCCGGTGCGTCCAGCGAACCATTGGGTTCGCCGGGGGACTCCTGCTGGTTTTTCCGGGTATATGCCTCGTTCATGAGCGACGCACTTTTTTTAATGACGTCATTTTCTTCATCGGTCAGCCGGATGTTCTGAAGGGGAGATGCAAACCGCACGGTAACGATGGAACCGCCATAGGTCGGATAACCCGGTCCTCCCGGTTTTGTTTCAAAAACAACCGGGTATTTGTCCCATATGTCCTTCATCTTCCCTCTCAGTTCGGCTTTCAGAACGTCTCTTTGGGGATCACCCGGAGACAGGAAGTCGATCGCCAGTCCCACGTCATGCAACTGGTTCTCTTTTCCCTCCGGACTTAGAATCAGAAACTGATACCAGGGTGATGATTCTTTTATTAAAGGATCGATCGAGATGACATCGACCGGAAGGTAACCGGCGGTATCATTTTCCGGAAATACCTGCTTAGCTTCTACAGTTCCTGCACGTACTGCCATTATCGATGTCATGATAATCAGCAACAGCAGGAGCAGAGTACTTTGTTTTTTTAACATTTTTCCGTTATTCTCCCTAGTGCACCTGTGCTTATTCGGGCCTGTCTGGAAGACCAATCCTCCCGGATCGACCTCCTGCAGGATGAAACGGAAAAACCGCAATTACTTTTCCTTCACTCATAAGATCTTCCGCTCCGCTTTTAATGATAATTCTGCATCGGCAAACTGAAATTCTGCGGTAGTCGTATCTGCCGTGATCACAATTCCATTGAGAAAACCAATCGGTTTTACTTTTACTCCAAATACACGGGAAATTATCGGGAATATCGTGATGTCGTGGGCGATCACGACAAACAGATCCTCCTTTCCTGCACCCGGACAGGTTAAAAGGTTTCTTACAACATAATCCGAATATTGGTGAGGATTGTGAAAGGTGTGCTCAGGGATCTCCTGGTCGAGCCATTTCCTGATCACCTCATGCCAGCCTAACTCATCCCTGATTGCGATATACCTCTCCTGATCTACTACCGGACTTTTTATTTCCGGTTCGCAGCCCAGGATCCGGGCCGGAATCGCGGAGGGGTATCCATCGCGAATGAATTCGGCGGTCATCCTGCAGCGGTGTGCTCCAGTATGGCCGAGAACAAGAGGTTTCCACGAAAGGATCTCTCCCAAAGATTCCCCCAATTCCCTTGCCATGAGGATCCCTTCGGGAGTTATTTCAACACCTTCACGGAGATGATCCGGAATTCCTTTAAAAGAATTCCTCTCTGAATGGCGGATCAAGACGATTGTTCTCCGGTTTTTTGGTGTTTCTCTTAAAATATCCAGGACAAAATCCCCGGGTTTCATTCGCGACCTCCTGAGGTAAGATTGCTTTCAGAAATATAAAAGAGGAGATCCGGCTGTGACAGGATTTCGGGGTTCTTACTCGTGCAGCTCAGAATTTTAATAAAAAAATTACCGGTGCCGGATCACAAAGAACCCGATGCCGATAGTGGCTGCCCGGAAATATCCACATTTAGCAATGATACAGCGAGTTATCTCCGGAACAACGTGCTGGAGGAGGTAGAAATGAAAGGACCCCCACTTTTCCGGATCGGTTTTACGTCGGAATGGGTTGCTCCCATCGGTAAAATCTGCCCTTCTTCACAAACGGTTTTCACGTCGATAAATAATGATCCACGTCGGTGATACTCTTCCGGACCCCTTCTTCATGCAATATATCCAGGAGTTTTCGATCAAACAAGGGGTTGGCGGATCCCAAACGGGGCTCAATTCTGGCTTTGTTTAGGAATTCTCGGGAAACGGGGGTTGGGAAGGGGCCGGATAGGAGGGTTGGGAAGTGCTGAGAAAAAGGTGATTCCAGCAGATGTGAGAAGGGGTTCTGGGGGTTCGTTTCAATCGAATCCCGGGGAAATGTTACGTAACAGAGTGCCTGAAATTTTTCAATCAGACTACGGTTGAAAATTCTCAGAAAAGTCTGATACATCCGGATAAAGGGTCAGGACTTACGGTCAGATGACATACCTACGGTTAAAAGAGAATCCATAATACCAACGAGCATACCATGCAATTATTAAAAAAATAAAGGGAATCGGATGTTCAGACAATACAAACTTTGCACAGGGAAGGCTGCGACCCTTTTCTGTCTCTTTTTCCTGATCGTTATTTCGCTTGTCCTTCTGGGAGGCTGCACTTCCACGGTGGATGTTCCGGTAAATCAGTCAACCGGCCAGGCTGTCCATGCAGAAGTCACAACGGTCAGTACCATTACCGTCAGTCCCACCGGTCCTGTCCGGTCAGTCAGCCTGTATGATTACCAGGCCGGGCTTGCAGAATTACCGGAGATCAGGAACGGAGATATGGACGTGGCTATGACTGCCCGGTACAAGAAACTCATCGATACGCTCAGTGATAAGGATCCTGGTGCTGCACGGTGGGCTGTCAGCATGGGTCTCTTTGCTGAAGACCGGAAGATCACGGATGCGGAAACCCGGTTTGTGGATGCGGTTGTAAAAAAAGATGACCCGCTCAGAATTCTGGTGACACGATGGGTATTGGACGGAATTGGCGACAGTGAAGCCGGCTGGGCCGCAGATGCCTCGTATCCCGGCGGGGAGTACGGCTACCTGACCGACGACGTGCAGCAGATCGAACTGGAAAAGGGGCCGGTAGATCCGAAGGCAAAAGGGGCATTGAAGGCCATCATAAGGGCTTCGGAAAGCGACGATGAGCTGAGGAAGGGGATTTCCCTCATCGATGAGTACGGCATTCCTGACAAGACCCGTTTCAAGTATCCCGTGCCCGCATATAACACCCAGCTGAGTGTCCTGCTGGATCTCCTGAGAGACTCAGACATCCCCCCGGAATACTACCGGGTTTCCCTGGCAGCCGGCATCGATTACGGGGCTGTGGAGGCAATTGGCAACAAGGACGTTCAGGCATACCTTCCGGGCTATGTGAAGGAGCAGGTTGCTTACACGATTGAGACTGACCGGATCCTCAAAAATCAGGGAGTCAGGTGGCAGGCTGCGGATTATCCCCTGCAGGCAGACATCATCCTCCTGTGGGGAGCGGCAGGGACCATGCGACCCTATCCCTACAGCAGTAAAGACGAGGATTACCCGCCGGATTACCAGCCCTGGAGACATCCCTCATGGGAGAGCGAGTTTTATGGGAGCCCAATGGAGGCTGCGGATTTCGCGTGGAGTTTTGTCTCCCTCAAAACCCTGCGGGAAATGCGCGACGAAATGGTGGCAAAGGGCATCCCTCCGACACTGGATGAATATATCGCTGCCGGGTACAAGGGGAAGTACAATGCATACCGTGATGTAAAAACCAATTACCGTTCTTTTGTCAATACCACCGCTGGCAACCCGGTGTATTCACGGGACAGGACGAATGTCAACCTCGACTGGGAGAATTACCGGAAAACCGGGGTATTTGACTCGGCCTGTTACTCCGGTGACCTGTTCTTCCACGGGATCGATGAGAACGCCTGCTACGACAAGCCCCTTGATGAAAAGACCCTGTCCCGGAGCGTAAATGTCGCCGCTCTTTTGGGTGCTGCCGTCAAGAACCGCGAAGACGGTGTGACCATCACGACGTTCACGCACATCCCTGTCCTGTTCACCTTTGACTCAAATGGCAGTGTACTGCGTGCATATCCCGGCGAAAAAAATATCGTTGACAAATATAACCGGGCAATATCCCATCACACGCACATCGCATCCGAATCAAACCGTCTCGTCCTGGAAAATATCTATTATGCGTTCGTCGGGATCCCCTGGTCGAATTATGCGGAAAGGGACCTGTTCTCCAGGGTCTACATGGATGGTGCTGCACCGACAGGCTATCCCAACACCGCCAAAGGAGGGTTCATTCCTGCCACGGATGCATTGTACCGTCTTCCCTCCGGCTATATCTTCAGAAATCCAATGGCAAGCGTGATTGATTACGCGAAGGCCTGAACGATACTTCCTTTTTTTTCACTGCCGAATCTTGGCACCTCCAGAAAAACCTGGTATGTTCATACGTAAAATGACAAAATCTGAAACTTCCGGTTAATTTTATCAATGCCATGCGCAAAAAGAACAAAAAACAGGAGTTCGCGAGAAGATGACTGAAATGAAGTATGTTGATGGATTTGTCATAGCTGTACCAGAGAAGAACTTACCCGCTTACCTCGAGATGGCGAAGATGGGGGCCAAAGTCTGGAAAAAATATGGTGCTCTTGAATA
>CAYXFJ010000183.1:0-656 GCA_964464265.1 uncultured bacterium | reverse complement strand
GAGTGCGTGGGTGACGACCTTAATCCCGAGTGGACAGGAATTAAGTTTGCCCGGATGGTTAAAGCCAAAGCCGGCGAGACGGTCGTGTTTTCCTTTATTGTATACAAGTCACAGGCACATCGCGATGAGGTGATCGCCAATGTAATGAAAGATCCCTTGATGAACGAGGGGGAAAACAAGGACAAATCCATGCCCTTCGATATGAAACGCATGGCATATGGTGGATTCAGGGTAATTGTTGAAGGATAGCGTTTTCAGGGGAAACACCACTTTTTTATTAAATTTTTTTTCTTTATTTCGTCCGGTACTGTTCAAAACCGGCCTTTGTTATTTTTCCTTGGCAATCCGATTTTTTACTCATTAAGTGGTGTCTGACCCGTGCAAGTATGGCTTCCTCCGGGTAATTCGATCAGTGCAGATTTTCTGACCGGTTATTGCATGATACGGAAAAGAATGTGACTTTTTAAAAAATCCGAATGTTTCTTTTTCTTCAGATCCGGTGACTTTTCGTATCGGGTAATTTCCGAACACGATTAATTGATCATAATTAAATGGGATCCTTGTGCCCTTGAAGGCAATTGTCGATGGAGAAACCATTATCGGCTCTGCTCCCTGGTCTCTGTATCAGCACAACTATATCCCTCTCGGGATTCTCC
>CAYXFJ010000182.1:0-6281 GCA_964464265.1 uncultured bacterium | reverse complement strand
GGGGTTACAAGGAGCATTACTCTGCCGGGGAGGGTTCAGTCAGGCCATCCATCATCCGGTTCATCGACTGCGTGGATGTCCGTATCGAGGGCGTCACCCTCATCAATTCCGCAGCATGGGTGCAGCATTATGTGGCCTGCGAAGACCTGATCATCCGCGATATCAAGGTCAGAAGCTATTCCAACGTGAACAATGACGGGCTGGACATCGAGAGCTGCCAGAGGGTTCTGATCACAGAATGCAATATCGATTCAGAGGATGACTCCATCGTTCTCAAGGCGCTGACCACAAGACCCTGCAGGGACATCGTGATTAGCGACTGCATCGTATCCGGGCTGAAATCAGCGATCAAGATCGGCACAGAGACGGCCGGGAATTTCGATAATATCAGCATTTCCAACTGCGTGTTCTACGGAACGCGCGGCCTTACCTTTTATACAGTGGACGGCGGGAATATCGAAAATCTCACCGTATCCAATATATCCATGAGAGATACATACGGCGTGATCTGCCTGAGGCTTGGCGATAGGATGAGTTCCTATGCCCTGAGGGAGGATGAAAAACCCCGCTCGCCCGGAACCTTCAGGAAAGTGATGATCTCGAATATTCAGGCTGTTGGTGTCACGGAGAGCAACTGTTTCATGTCAGGCATACCCGGGCATCCCATCGAACAGGTGACACTGGACAATATACGGATCGCTTACAAAGGGGGCGGGACCCGGGAAGATTCGGAAAGGGATATACCGGAACGCTCCGGCGACTACCCCAAACCCAGGATGTTCGGGACCCTTCCCTCGTACGGCCTCTTCATCCGTCATGCAGCAAACGTGAGGCTTCGGGCCATTTCCTTCACGTCTGATGAGCCGGACAGGCGCTCCGTGATCCTGTGTGATGATGTCAAGGATCTGGAGATGGACGGGATCCAGGCCGTTTCCTTCGACGGAGCCGCGCCGTTCTTCAGGCTGATCGACACGAGGAACGCGGTCATCCGGAATACCGTCCCTTCAGGCAGCGTAGAAACATTTCTCAAAGTTGAAGGGACCGCTTCTGCGGGAATTTACTTGAGAGATAATAATCTAAGCCGTGTTAGACAATCCATGATCAGGGGCAAACATGTTCCGGACAGTGCTGTAAAATTCCGGGATAATGTTGAATGAAAGAGGGTGGAAGGAGGAAGATCTGCGCTTTCATCAATGGATTATAGGATTCCTGGTACAGGCGTATTTTGTATGGGCTCCGGTTCAGGCGCAAATCACTGAGACGGAGACGAAATCTGCCTTAAGTGAAAACCGGTCTGAGGATATGGTCCGGCTCTATCTTCAGGCTCTCATCGATTCCTCCTGGCAGGAATGGATGGACGGCTATGAGAAAAGGGTCACTCCGGATTCCATCCGTCTTCATTTTGAGAATCTCCGGGAGAGGTTTATAGGGGCATTGGGAGGATTCCCAGAAAGAACACCACTCAATGCAAGGATAATAAGGGTATTTCAGCGCAGTTCGTACCGCGTGGAAAAGGTGCTCTTCGAGAGCCAGCCTGGCCATTATGTCACCGCTGTTTTCTTTCTTCCGGATTCCAGCGCTTTCGCGCCTCCCTATCCCGGAGTGCTGGTTCCCTGCGGGCATTTCGATGCAGGCAAGGCGCATGACGAGTACCAGTCCATGGGAGCTCTGTGTGCTCTGAACGGGATGGCGGCACTCGTGTTCGATCCCATCGATCAGGGCGAGCGCATACAGTTTCTCGAACCTGTGGGGAATACAATATACTGGGGTACACGGGCGCATACGATGGCCGGAATCGCTGCTATGCTGCTCGGTCAGAATATAGCCCTGTTGAGGATCTGGGACGGCATGCGCGCCATCGATTACCTCGAGTCCCGCCCCGAAGTCGATGGCGGGCGTATCGGCTGTACGGGAAACAGCGGAGGCGGCACGCAGACCGCCTACCTGACCGCTCTGGACAGCAGGATCATGGCCGCAGCGCCCAGCTGTTATATTCACCGCCTGAACGTCCAGACAAGGACAGCCATGGGGGATGCGGAACAGAATATTTACGGCCAGCTTTCCTTCGGGCTGGATCATCCCGATTATCTCATGATGCGCGCCCCTGTACCGGTCAAGCTCCTGGCAGCCACGCATGATTTTTTTGATATTCATGCTGTTTGGGAGACATTCCGGCTGGCCAAACGCCATTATACCCGGCTGGGGTTCTCAGAGCGCATGGATATTCTTGAAAACGACGCCGGCCACAATTACGACCGGCAGCAGAGGGAGGCGGCGGCCGCCTGGCTGAGAAGATGGCTGAGGCATGAGGATGTCGCGGTCAGTGAACCGGATCTCGAACTGTTTACAGAAGAAGAACTTCAGTGCACCCCTGAGGGACAGGTGATGCGCATCCGGGGTGCGCGATCCGTATACGATATTCTGGATGAAGATGCGAAGCGACTGGCTGAAAACCGGAAAAGGATCTGGAAGAGCGGAAACCCTGATACGCTCCAGCAGAGGATCCGTCAGACAGCAGGAATCCGGCCGTTCGGGGAGATTGAGGAACCGGACATCCGGAATGAAGGCTCATTCCTATGGAACGGGTATACTGTTCGCAGACTGGTGATCACCCCTGAGACTTCCATTGCGCTGCCGGCCTTCTGGATCTCAAAGGAAGGCCGGTTACCCGGTCCGGTCGCGCTGCTCTTTCATGAAGAGGGGAAAAGCGTTCTTCTCGAACCAGGAGGGATGGCCGAACGAATTCTTGAGTCGGGGATGAGTGTTCTTGCCGCTGACATCAGGGGAACAGGCGAAACGCGGCAGAATACGCAGACGGATATGGGTAAAGCGTTCGGATACGACTGGAAAGACATGTATTCAGCGTACCTTCTGGGAAGGTCCATGCTCGGCATGCGCACCGAGGATATATTTGCCTGCGTTAAAGCTGTCGAAAAAATCACCGGTGAAGGCACGGTGGAAATCCATCTGGCAGCCCGGGGGAACGCGGGCATACCCGCTCTGCATGCCGCGGCTCTCGAACCGGATCTTTTCAAATCCGTCCGCATCACGAGGGCCCTGGATTCCTGGTCTGATATCATCAGGAAAAGAAAGACGTACAATCAGCTGGTGAATGCGGTTCACGGCGCTCTTGCCCTCTACGATCTTCCGGATCTTGTCCGGATGATCGGCGATAAGATTACAATTGAACAGCCGCTAGATGCGCGGGGATTCGAGCTGCAGGATTCCGGCGGTGAGCAGACGGTCAGGTGCCAGAGGCCGGAGCTTGCGGGGCTGGCCGGTATATGGTACGGCAGCCGTAATCTCTCAGATCCAAAGGACTCAGATCCCGTATCCGATCTCGATCTCGCATGGAACGATCCTTCAGACAGAGGGCGTGAATGGTCGGCGGAATGGTTTGGAACGCTTCTGGGGCCGGCAGACGGGAAGGTCCGGTTTTTCGTGGAATCATCCCATGGTGGATGCGTCACGCTCGACAGGAAGAAGATCCTTAAATGGGAAAAGGGTAATAGCCGGCTTGAATTTGTGGCAAACATGAGAAAAGGAAAAGCCGTTCCCATACACATCCTGTACAACCATGACCGGGGAGATACCGGCTGTTTCCGGCTCCTGTGGAGCTGGAAGGATGGGGAGAAGCAGGTCATCAAGCAGGCATATCTTCGCCATGCACCTTCGGAACAAAAGCGTATGAGAAGTATCTGGTAGCCGAAGAATCCGCTCGTTCTGGGTTGCGCCGGTTTCTGCGGCTGGCGAGTATTTTTGAAAGAGATTGTGGATTCATGATCCAATTGTACCGACATCACATTCGGAGCAACTCTTGAAGTGGAACAGTACGGATGGTTTCTTTCCTGATTGTTATTTATATCCTGGCAGTGTCATCTGTCTCCGGGCAGGATGCGGAAACCTGCATTGAATGGGGTAGAAAAAAACTGGATCAATCCCTCAGAGAGACCGGATACAGATCAGGCTCAAGTAATGATGTCAGCCTGAATATCGAGATCCATCCGGCCGGACCTGACAAAACCGCATCATGTCCGGAAGGGTTTCATGTGTCCGTGGATCACAGGAGGATCGAAATCACGGGGTATGATGCGCCGGGAGCAATGTACGGCTGTGTCGAACTTGCCGAAAGAGTCCGGTCGGAAGGGAACCTGCCCGAATCGCTGGAGTTCTCCGACTCACCTTTAATGCATATAAGAGGAACATGCATCTTTCTGATGAAACTGGGGAGTTACAACTATTCTGTAACTCCCGAAGAGTTCCCTTTTTTTTATGACAAGCTGTTATGGATCGATTACCTCGATTTTCTGGCTGAAAACCGGTTCAATACCATCACCTTCTGGAACGGGCATCCTTTCGCCTATTTCCTGAAGCTGGATAAATATCCGGAGGCTGGGTACGGAACGGATCCGGATAGGATCGAACGGAATCACGACATGCTTCTATGGCTCTGTGACGAAGGGAAAAAACGCAATATCCGTTTTATTTTCGAATTCTACAATATACACACATCGGTTTATTTTCAGAAGGCTCACGGTCTCCCTGACGAGATACGGGAACCCACTCCGCTGCTCGAAGATTACACGCGTACCTGTATCCGCGAGTTCATCCGTGAATTCCCGGATATTGGCCTTCACATTACAGCAGGAGAGGCGCTCGACAGCCGGTATGCCGCTCAATGGCTGAACGGGGTGATCTATCCTGCCATCCGGGAAAGCGGCAGAAAACCTCCTGTGGTGCTCCGTTCCTGGTGCCTGGATATCGAAAAAGGGCCTGAGCTCGTTTCAGGATATCCTGATCTCTATCTGGAGCATAAATTCAATGTGGAGATGATCGCGTCCACGGAGATCGATTCTGAATTCGAACTCTGGGCGAGGCTGGCGGGCCGGGCGGTCGTCAACATCCACTGTGTTGCCAATCTGGAGCCACTGCGCTGGAATCCGCCGTCCTATATTCAGAAAATCATGCAAAACTCGTTCGATAAAGGGGCAACAGGCCTTCACCTTTATCCAAGAAAGGCATGGCGCTGGCCTTACGGGTGCGATTCAGGGGAACCCCGGCTGCAGTGGGAACGAGACGCATTGTGGTTCCGGATGTGGGGGCGATACGCATGGAATCCTCTCAGAGATCCCGGACTGGAGCAGCGTTACTGGATGAGCATGCTGGAGAGGAGATTCGGCAGCCGTAAAGCTGGTGAACTCTTGCTCGGGTCATTCGAAAAAGGAGCGGATGTTCTGCCCGCTCTTCAAAGACTTTTCTGGCTGGGAAATGACAATCATACGGTCGTTTCAGCGGGCGCGAAACTCTCGCAGATCGAACGGGCGCAGGGTATTCCCTTTCTTCCTCTCGAAGGGGTTATGCGCATTCCCGATTTTCTGGAGGCGGGACCTGAGGCAGTAAAGCTGCGGGAGAATCCCGTGGATTTTCTGGAATCCAAAGTAAACGACGCGAAGGAAGCCGCGGACATGGCGGCAAGGGGCGCAAAGGAAGCCGGAAGCTGCATGGATGAAGCGCTGCGAACCGCCCGGGATGCGGAAGCGGCCGTGAGGATTTCGGAATTCTATTATCATAAACTGAAAGCGGCGTATCTGAAAGCGAGTATTGAAAGGACCGGTGCGTCCGGGGGAAAATGGAAAAATTTCATGGATGCCCTCGAAAAATCCGTCCACTCCTTCCGCAGCCTGGAGGCGCTCACCCGGATCTCATACGAAAGCCTGAGCGATGTTCCAGCGCTTACTCCGGAACGGCTGAAGATCTGTCCCTACCATTGGTCCGATCTGCTGCCCCTGTATGAAAAAGAACTCAAAATATACGAAGAGGATTTCGCCCTGTCCAGGGATCCCGGATACTGTTTTCCTTCCCTGCCGGGTTTAGCCGGCATCTATTATGGCGATCCCGGATTGATGAAAGCCGCCAGGACTTATCCTTTGGACTCCCTGAGTTTCGATTTCAGTCCCATGAAAGGGGAGCGGAACTGGTCGGCAGAGTGGTTCGGCTATCTGATGGCGCCTGAAGAAGGCAGGTTCACGCTTTTTGCCCGCTCCGACAGGGGAGTGGTTATAGAACTCACCGGAAAACCGGTTATCGAATGGAAGGGCAGGGAGGGTGAAGAGTCGGGTACATTTGCATTGAAGAAAGGAGAATTCTGTACCATTCATGTCGTCTATGACCATGAGGGAGGGTCGACCGCTTTTCTGGATATTGCCTGGATCTGGAACAACGGAAAACGGGGACCTGTCCCGGCCTCTGTTTTCTTGCATTCTCCGGAACAGAAACGGAGG
>CAYXFJ010000181.1:0-6314 GCA_964464265.1 uncultured bacterium | reverse complement strand
GTTCCTGTCCGGTGAGTTGCGGATCAGGTCCGTGCATCGTATTTTCAATCTGCATCCCGGTCTGTGCGATACAGCCTATCTGGATATTGAGATAGGGAATGTGCCTGTACATATCTCGTACAGCTGGTCCCTGCCGGAACGGAGAAGGGAGATCGTGATCCAGTATCCTGACCTTTTTCTGGTATATGACGATCTGAGCAAGGAGGAAAAGGTCTGGACCTATGAGATCGAATCCCAGAAGAAATCGGTTTTGCCGGTGGGCCAGGGTGAACCCCTGTTCAATGTGGTCGGCCATTTCCTGAGCTGTATCCGGGAGAAAAAGGAACCGGTGACAGGAAGCGGTCTCATGATAAAAGTGATGAAAGCCATGGATAAGATTCAGAGATGGCATAAGTAATGTATTCGGGTAAGGTTATTTTCGAAGGTTGAGGAGGTTCAATGGCAGTACCTTTTCTAAATCTGAAATCCCAGTATCTTGAGATCAAGCCGCAGATCGATGCGGCCATTCAGGATGTGCTGGATCATACGGCTTTTATCTGCGGTAAATATGTGGCTGCATTTGAAGATCAGTTTGCCAGCGCGACAGGCGCCAGATACTGCCTGGGAACGAGTTCGGGTACGGACAGTGTGCATCTCGGTCTCTGGGCGCTGGGAGTGGGACGGGGCGACGAGGTGATCGTCCCGGTCAATACATTCATCGCCACAGTGGAAGGGATTTCCATCACAGGGGCAAAGCCGGTATTTGTGGATCATGATCCTCTGTCCTTTTGCATGGATACAAAACTTATCGAAAGAAAGATCACTTCCAGAACAAAGGCGATCGCCCCTGTGCATCTTTACGGGCAGGTCTGCGATATGGATCCCATTTTGGCCATCGCTAAAAAGCACCGGCTGTTCGTTCTGGAGGACGCCTGCCAGGCGCATCTGGCGGAGTACAAAGGGCGAAAGGCCGGGACATTTGGCAATGTTGCGGCATTCAGTTTTTTCCCGGGCAAGAACCTGGGCGCTTTCGGGGAGGCGGGTGCGGTGACTACCGGAGACAAGAAACTTTACCAAAAAATGATGCTCATCCGGAATCACGGGTCCTCGGAAAGGTATATCCATGAAGTGGAAGGGCACAATTACCGCATGGAAGAAATACAGGGCGCTGTACTGGGGGTCAAGCTGGGTCATCTTGACCGCTGGACGGACCGAAGAAGGGAAGTGGCTGCGCGTTACAGAGAAAAGCTTGCAGGTGTCAGTGAGATCGTGTGTCCGAAGGAAATGGAATATGGAAAGCATGTTTATCATTTGTTCGTCATCCGGGTGATAAAACGGGACAGGGAGGATCTCCGTTCCTTCCTGACAGAAAAGAACATTGGCACAGGCCTGCATTATCCCATGCCCCTTCATCTTCAGAAAGCGTATGCTCCTATGGGCCATAAAAAGGGAGACTTTCCGGTTGCCGAAAAATTCTGCAGCGAGATCCTTTCTCTTCCCATGTGCCCGATGATGACCGATGCCATGGTGGATGAGGTGGCGGAGGGGATAAAGGAGTTTTTTGCACGGCCATGAAAAACGGCCATCCGGGGAAGGTATATATTTTACCGTTGTGATTTGAACAGTCTTTTAGTATTTTATCAGGATAAACAATGAAAAGGAACAGTAAAAATAGTTTCATTCATCCGAAAGCCCTGGTGGACAGCGAGCGCATAGGCGACGGGACAAGGATATGGGCTTTTGCCCATGTGATGAAGGGAGCCCGGATCGGATCCGGATGCAATGTCGGGGAACACTGCTTCATCGAGAACGATGTGATCATCGGCGACAGGGTGGTCATTAAAAACGGTATTTCCGTGTGGGACGGCGTGACGGTCGAGGACGGGGCATTCCTGGGTCCGCACATGATCTTTACCAACGATCTGGAGCCGCGTTCCGGTTTTCCAAAAGGGCTCGTGAGGACCCTGGTCAAAAAGGGCGCAACTATCGGTGCAGGTGCCATCATTATCTGCGGCATCACGATCGGGGAGTACGCAATGATAGGCGCAGGTTCCGTGGTAACGAAAGATGTCCCCGGACAGGCTCTCGTTTACGGGAATCCGGCAAGGCAGAACGGGTGGGTGTGCCTGTGCGGAAGGGTTCTGAGGTTCAAGGCCGGCCGGTCCGCGTGTGCCTGCGGGAAATCCTGGACCCTTAAAAAGAACCGTTTATACGGTGCGGATCCCGATGCGTAAAGAATCGAAATCAAAAAACGTGCTCGTCACAGGTTGCGCGGGTTTTATAGGCAGCAATCTGTCGAGGGATCTGATCGCCCGGGGATATCATGTGACCGGCATTGACAATCTTTCCTATGGGCTCGAAGAAAATATTCCTGCGGGCGTCCGGTTCCACAGGGAAGACGTCAGGGACAGGTCGGCTCATTCGCTATATAAAGGGATTGACACCGTTTTTCATCTGGCAGCCAAGAACTGCATCAGCGACTGCCAGAACGATCCTGTGGAAACTGCGGACATCAATGTGACGGGGACAGTGAACGTATTCGAAGCGTGCCGGAAAGCGGGCGTGAAAAAGGTGATCTATGCGGAATCGTCCGCGATGTACGAAGGAAGCACAGTATTCCCCACACCTGAAACGGAGGTCAAACCCCGGAGTTTCTACGCTCTGTCCAAGACAGGATCCATGCTCTTCGCCGAAGGATATCAGAGGTTTTTCGGATTGAAAATGACAGCCCTGAGATACTTCTGCGTGTATGGCCCGGTTCAGGATTACAGGCGGACAATCCCCCCGGTAATGAGCGCCTTTATCATCAGGCTCTTAAAAGGGCAGAAGCCTGTCATCTACGGAGACGGGACCAAGAGAAGGGATTTTGTGTATGTGGATGATGTGAACCGGTTTCATATGCTCTCCATGGAAGATCCGGGGACGGACAACCGTGTTTTCAATATAGGTTCCGGTGTCAGTTATTCTGTGAAGGATATTTTTGCTGTCATCGAAGGAGTGCTCAAAACAGGCCTTACTCCTGTTTATGAAAAAGATCTGCCCGGAGAAGCACAGGAAACGCTGGCCGATATCAGAGAAGCAAAAAAAATGGGATGGGAGCCTCAGGTGCCCCTGGAAGACGGCATCAGAAGGTCCATCGATTATATACGCAGGGAAGTCATCGAAAAAGGCATTGTTTAGCTTGAGAGAAAGATGAGATGATCATCACTCGCACACCTCTCCGCATCCCCCTTGGAGGCGGAGGCACGGATCTGCCCTCCTATTATTCAAAATACGGCGGATTTATTTTCAGCGGTGCCATAGACAAGTATGTGTTCCTGTACCTGAACCGGCCGATCGTGGACGATCTTGTCAGGGTGAAGTATTCGGTTTCGGAAACAGTGAAATCCGTGAATGATGTAAAGCACGATCTCGTCCGTGAGGCGTGCAGGCTTCATCACATAGATAAGGGCATTGAGGTCATTTCCATGGCCGATGTACCGGCAGGAACAGGGCTCGGTTCCTCGAGCTGTTATCTGGTCGGCCTGCTGAACGGTATTCACACGCTGAAAAGGGAGCACATATCCCTGCAGGATCTGGCGGAAGAGGCCTGCAAAATAGAGATCGGCACCCTTCACAAGCCCATCGGGAAACAGGATCAGTATATGGCGGCGTTTGGAGGATTGACCGTTCTCGATATAGACAGGGATGGAAAAGTGCAGGTACGGAACGCCCGCGTCAGCAACGAAACCATAGAGATGCTCGAAAGGAATGTTCTCTTGTTTTATACAGGTGTTTCCCGGAGTGCCTCCGAAATACTCTCAAAACAGAGCATAGCAGCCCAGAAGGACCAGAAAGAGGTGGTTGAAAGCCTTAACAGGATCAAGGAGATCGGCCATCAGGTTCTGGAAGCCATAGAGAGCGGGAACATCACAGCATTCGGCCGCCTTCTCCACGAGCACTGGACTGTAAAAAAGCGCATGTCAGACAAAATAGCGAATGAAAAAATCGAGAAACTGTACCGGGCAGCTCTGGATAACGGAGCGCTGGGAGGAAAGATCATGGGTGCGGGCGGAGGGGGATTCTTCATGTTTTATGTCGAAGAGAACCATCAGAAGTTCCGCGATGCCATGACCGCTCAGGGTCTGAAAGAAATGCGGTACAGGTTCGATTTCGAGGGCACGAAACTCATTGCGAATTTCCTGAATTCGCGGTATGAAAGGTTCCGGAAAAACGGTGAACGGTCTTAAAGATAAAATCGTACTGGTGACCGGGGGGTCGAGAGGGATTGGGAAAACCGTGGCCCGGTCCCTTCTGGGGCAGGGTGCCGTGGTATGGATAACGGCAAGGACTGAGGAAGAACTGTTCAGCACGGAGAGGGAGCTGGCAAAAGCAGGAACGGTACATGCCAGGCCGCTCGATGTTTCCATAGAAGAGGATGTGAACAACTGGATCCGGGAAATCATAGATCGGTCCGGCAGGATCGATGTGCTCGTGAACGGTGCCGGCATCCAGGGAGAGATCGGTCCTTTTTACAGGTCCGATCCTGTCCGCTGGAAGGAGACGGTTTCCGTCAATCTGTTCGGCACAGTTCATACTTCAAGGTCCGTTCTTCCCCATATGATCCGGAGAAAAAAGGGGAAGATCATCAATTTCTCGGGCGGGGGAGCAACGGCTCCCAGGCCGAACTTCACCGCCTATGGCATATCGAAGGCTGCTGTGGTGCGGTTCACGGAGATCCTCGCCGAGGAAGTGAAGGAGTACAACATTCAGGTGAATGCCGTGGCTCCGGGAGGTGTCAATACGCGTATGCTGGAAGAAGTTCTGGAGGCAGGAGAAAAAACTGCGGGACCGGAGTACAGGGAAGCGCTCGAGAGGAGGGAGGGGGGAGGTACGCCGCCGGAGCTCACTGCAGAGCTTGTTTCCTGGCTGGCTTCGGATGATTCGGACTGGCTCACAGGCAGATTGATATCAGCTCCGTGGGATCCATGGAAACAGTGGAGGGAAGGGAAGAAAATCAGTCTTTCAGGATCCATATACACGCTGAGAAGGGTGGATGGGAAAAAAATAAAAGAAGAGCAATAAACATGAATGTGGGGATTGTGGGAGCAGGCCTGATCGGAAAGAAACGGGCACAGGCTCTGAAAGAATTTGAGGACAAGCTCATTGCAGTTGCGGATGTGGATCAGGGAAATCGGGATGCATTCGTGAAGGTCTATCCCTGTGAAGGATTTAATTCCTGGGAAAAGATGTTCGGCAGTGTTTCCCTGGATGCAGTGATCGTGGCCACGCCCAATAAGTTCCTGGCTCCGGCAGTGACCGGGGCAGCGAAAAAGCGGATGCATATCCTCTGTGAAAAACCGCTTGGCAGAAATCCCGTAGAATCCCTGAAGATGGTCAGGGCAGCCCAAAAGGCCGGCGTGGTTTTAAAAACAGGATTCAATCACAGGCATCACCCTGGCATCCGGAAAGCATGGGAACTGGTTCACGGAGGGGAGATCGGGGCTCTTTTCTTCCTCCGCGCCCGGTATGGACACGGAGGCAGAGCCGGTTACGACAGGGAGTGGAGGGGGGATCCGGATCTCGCAGGAGGAGGAGAGCTTCTGGACCAGGGGGTTCATATCGTGGACCTGTTCCGGTGGTTTGCGGGCGATTTCCATACGGCATTCGGATATGTCAATACGTATTTCTGGGATATTTCACCTCTGGAAGACAATGGATTCGCACTTTTCAGGGCAGAATCCGGAATCATCGCTGAGATGCACACCAGCTGGACGAACTGGAAAAATATCTTCTCATTCGAGGTGTTCGGCAGGGACGGATTTGTGGCTGTGGAGGGGCTGGGGGGGAGCTACGGGAAGGAAGTGCTGACCCTGGGCAAACGAAAACCTGAATCCGGACCTCCGGAAACGGAGACATTTGTATTTGACGGTCCGGATCATTCCTGGATCGATGAGTGGAGAGAGTTCCGTTCTGCCGTAAAGGAACACCGGGCTCCGCTCGCGGACGGGATGGACGGATACAGGGCTGTGGAAATGGTTCACGCCGTGTATCAGGCCAGCATGTCAGGGAGGCAGGTAAAATTGAGCAAAACCGTTAAATAGACAAGCTGAAAGAAAAAATGAAACCTACTATTAAAAAGATAGGCATTCTGACAGGCGGCGGCGACGTGCCCCCGCTGAATGCGGTACTGAGAGCTGTAAGTACCTGTGCGGAATCTCACGGGATCGAAGTCACGGGTATCAAATACGGATGGCAGGGTCTCCTTGAGGAGAACAGCACTGTTCCTCTGAAACCGGACGGGATTGATGAGCACCGGGGAGGAAGTATTTTAAAATTTTCCCGTACGAATCTGG
>CAYXFJ010000180.1:0-6360 GCA_964464265.1 uncultured bacterium | reverse complement strand
CCGAGGACATGGACCTGATTCTGGCTGCGGATTATATCCATCCCAGAGACTGGTCTGAACGCGTGAACGTGGGCCTCGAATATTCGATTAAGCAGCTCGTCTATGTACGGGGCGGCTACAAGTTCAACTATTCCTCAGAGGGTCTGTGCGCCGGAGTTGGAGTGAAAGTTCCTCTTCCCATCGGAGGCGTACGCATCGATTATGCCTTCAAGGATACCGGAGATACCCAGTTTGATGCGGTACATGTGTATTCATTGATGATCGATTTCTAAAGGAGGGGAATCTTCCGGATATCCACCGGAAAACGTATGTAAAAAAAGGGGTGATCTCTGATCACCCCTTTTTTAATCTTTTGTACCTGGATGAAATTGTTATTATATTACCGCGGTTCTATCTATTTCAGGATCGACAAATATGAAGAAGAAAAAAGCCAGAAAAGAAGCTCTCGAGAATAAGAATGAAATCCGGATAAAGGGAGTGGATGAGAGACTGGTTCTCGCCCTTATTGTTCTCATCGGGTTCCTGTTCCGCCTCATATACTTCATTCATCTGAGATCCAACAGTCCCATGTATTCGATTCTGGTCCATGATTCAGCGGTATACAGAGAATTGGCGCTCCATACCCTTCAAAAAGGATTGGTAGGTGAGCATGCATTTTATGTTTCACCTTTTTATATCTATTTCCTCGCTTTTATTTTCAAGGTTCTGGGTGATTCCATAAACGCAGTCCGGGTTGTGCAATTTGCCGTCGGGATCGGCACCGCTTTATTGACATATGTACTGGCGAAGAAATGGTTTGACAGGAACGTGGCAGGTCTGGCAGGCATTCTCGCTGCGGTCTATGCTCCATTTCTCTTTTTTGAGGGAAATCTTTTAAATACGTCGTTCGCCACATTTCTTCTGGCAGCGTCCATAACCCTTCTCTTGAGTCAGAAGAACAACAGGCTGGACTATCTTATTTCATTTTTTTCCGGCCTCCTGTTATCTCTGGCTGTTACAGGAAGACCCAACCTGGTTCTCCTGTTCCCGGTTCCTCTGCTATACTGGATAAAGAGGAAGAATATTGACAAAAGAGCGCTCTCATGCGCTCTTCTTGCCCTTTCCGGTTTTACTATCCCTCTGGTTCTGACAAGCGTCCACAACTATCTGGCAGAAAAGAATCCCATGCCGCTCTCGGTCCATGGGGGGATCAATTTCTTTATCGGGAACCATGAAAAAGCCACCGGTTTGTGGACCTCTCCCGAGGGACTGGAAGGGGATATCCGTGTTGTCAATCTCGTAGGGGCAAGAGAATTTGCCGAGAAAGAAACAGGCAAAAAATTGACCTCATCGGATGTGTCAGGGTTCTGGTACAGGAGGGCGTTTTCTTTTATCAAACAGCATCCGGTCCGGTGGATCAAATTAATGGGGAAAAAAATTCTTCTTTTCTGGTCCAGTTATGAGGCCCCGCTGAACTTCAATTACTATTTTAACCAGAAATTCTCCCCGTTATTGAGGATTCCTCTGACCAACCTGGTTTTTATCATGCCCCTTGCAATATACGGTTTGATTGTCATTCTGCCTCAGTACCGGAAGTACTGGCTCCTGTATACCATTCTTGGTCTTATCGGTCTCTCCATTGTCGTGTTCTTCATGTCCGACCGGTACAGGATACCGGCCATGCCTTTTCTGATCATTTTGGCTTCAGCGGGTATTTTTCATCTGATCTCAATCACGCGTTCGACTCCCGGACGTTTTTATTATGCCGGATTGATTATAATTCTATTCATTATCCAGATTCTTATTCATATGAATGCGGTAAGAAATGTAAAATTCGCAAACGACTATTACAATCTGGCACTGGCTCATTTCCGGGATAAAAATTTCAAAGAAGCGGTCAGGTGGGGCAGCCGGGCTGTTGATGAAAATCCGGAGAATAAGAATGCAATTTACAATCTTGGCCTGGCCTACCTCCAGCTGGAGGATAATGACCGGGCATTTCAGGCTTTCGAAAAAGTTGTCGGGCTCGATTCGAATGAGGCGGGTGCCCACAGGAATCTGGCACGGATCTATATGACGAGAGGTTCCCTTGAACCGGCAGCCGGGCATCTTGAAAAAGCGGTAAGACTGGAACCTGGAAATGTCAACGGATTGATGAACCTGGGCGTTGTCTGTTTTTATATGAAGCAATACGAAAGGGCCAAGCAGTACTGGGAAATGTTACTGGAAGTGGATCCCGGGAATGAAACAGCCAGGAAAAACATACAGGCAGTGGATGACATTTTAGCATCTCAGGAATAGAGATTAAACAGGCACATCCTGAGAATGGTGAAGTGCTGGGTTGCGTTAGTTTGAAGAGAAAGTATTCCGGCTCTATGCGAAGGGTAGGGTTCCCGGGTATCGAGAGAAACCTGAAGAGGCTTGCTATTTCCTATTGAATAAAAAAGGGAGAGACTATCTGTTCTGTAAGTCTCTCCCTTTCTTTCTCATCTATCCTGGATGTTCAGCCTGGACAATGAATTTGAGTACGTCGAGGAGCCCGGATTACTTCAGAAGGGATCTCAGTTTGGCAAAATTGATTTTGCTCGCATAGGAATAGAGTACATCCTTGCCTGTAATATTGTTGCCGTTCACCGTAAAAATGACACGATTGTCCACCACGATCTGGAGATTTCCGGTTTTATCGGTTTCATTCCACTCCTCGATCGCCCTTTCGCTTCCGACCGGCACGATCTTCTTGTCTCCGAGGAACATGGGATTGCTGAACATCATCATGAGGCTGGACAGCATGGGGGAATCCGATACCATCTCGATACTGACAGATGTCTCTTCTCCCATTTTATAGTCACGGCTGACGGATATTCCCCCTCCCATGAATGCCATTCCTGCTGTGTTGCCTTCAAACTCTTCTGCCTGCCAGCCGGCGAGGGCTGCAGGAAAAACCGTTTTGTAATTGTCCATTTGCAGGGATTGGATTTGAGAGATCGCCACATTCAATTCAGTGACAGCTTCTGAATATTTGCCCTGGGAATAAAGCGCTTTGGCCCTGTCTATCTGAGAAGGGATGTCAGCCGTCTGTGCCAGTGATAACGACACAGAAACAGCAAGGAACAGGATCAATGCCTTGGTCATGTACCGCATGGAGCACCTCCCTTATTTAAGTGAGAAATTAGCCGTTAAACGGTTCCCTTTTCCTGAGGGGCATACTTTTCAATCTTAATGCATCCTGCCGGCCTGTAAAGGATATGACATATTCACAGGAAGAATATAATTGCATTTTTCATGGAAATCAATATAATTATATCAAAGAAAAGCTTCAGGCTTATCCCGGTCTATTCCAGAAAAAAGTTTTGTTAAGTTAAAAGTTTTTGATATATTTGGAATGGACCCGCAGGAAGAGGAAATGCCGGTCAAAGCCGGAACATATGTGACTCTTAGCGGGCATTATCATCAAAGCTACTTTCGCGATGTGTCCGAATCTCTGTAAAGATTTCACTTTTTAAAGATATTCACGTTTTTAAACCGCAATGAGGAGGGAATCCCCATGAATGATCTTTCCCGTCGTTCGTTCTTGCGAACGACAGCGGGTGCCCTGACAGCAGGTGCTGTCCTTGGCTGCAAAATGTTCAGCAAAGCAGGCGGAGATGCTCATTTCACCGGACTCGGACGAACCGGGATCCAGGTCTCACGCCTGGCTATGGGGACCGGCACAGTCGGGGGAAAATACCATTCCAATCAGACCAAGCTCGGGATGAAAACTTTTGTCAGACTGGCCCATCATGCGTATGATCACGGGATCGCTTTTTTCGACACAGCCGATACGTACGGCTCGCATATCTATGTCCGCGAGGCTCTCAAGGAAATCCCCCGGGATAAAGTCACCATCATGACGAAAATGTGGACACGGCCGAACAATTATATGCTTCCCAGAACCGCTGATCAGTTCCTGAACAGTTTCAGCAGGGAACTGGGAACGGATCATTTCGATATCGTTCTTCTGCACTGCATGGTTTCAGCAGACTGGTTCACCGAAATGGAAGCTTATTGCGAGGGACTCTCACGTGCCAAAGAAAGAGGGATCATCCGCGCTCATGGAGTATCCTGTCACAGCCTGGCAGCGCTGGAGGCAGCGGCAAAAAACAGCTGGGTGGACGTGCTGCTGGCCCGTATCAATCATGCGGGAGTTAACATGGATGACAAACCCGAGAATGTCCTGCCCGTCCTGAAGACTGCCAATGAGAGAGGGGCCGGCATACTTGGGATGAAGATATACGGGGAGGGCAAACTCGCTCTACCCGAACAGCGTCAGGCTTCTCTGGAGTTCGTATGGGGCAGCGGTCTGGTGCATGCCATAACCATAGGATACGAGGAACCAAAACAAATCGACGATACGGTAAAACGCGTACAGGCCATTTTCAAATCATCATAGAGGTGGGATCCCATGAACCGCAGAACATTCGTAAAAACGCTGCCGGCTGCCACTTTGCTGGCCGGCGCTGTATCCGGTAAGAACCGGACAAAAAGAGGACAGGCACTGGGACTTGCTCCCATTGACCTGCCCCGGCCTGAAAAAGATGGCGGGAAATCCGTGCTTGCATCTCTTGCGGAAAGAAAGACCATCCGGAATATCAGTCCGGAAAAACTCCCCGTGCAGGTGCTCTCGAATCTTCTCTGGGCTGCATTCGGAGTGAACCGTGAAAGAGCAGCTTTCGATAAACCGGGAAGGACGGCACCATCGGCAAGCAATTCGCAGGAAATCGATCTGTATGTCGCCATAGAGGAAGGTACCTATCTTTATGATGCAGTGCCCCACCGTTTGATCCCTGTTGCAGCCGGTGACTTCCGCCAGAGGGCAGGCAGGCGCGGTGCGGCAAATGCTCCGGTGAATATTTTCTATGTCGTCAATCTCAAACGGTACGATACGGGACCCGGTCAGCCGGACCGCTCCATTGGGGATCCTGAAGTCCAGAAATCCTATTATTATACCGATACAGGATTCATCGCTCAAAATGTCTACCTCTTTGCAGCCTCGGTGGGGCTCGCAGCCTGGTTCCATAATTGTGACAGAGCAAATACTGTACAGGAATTCAAACTGCAGCCTGAACAGCGAGTGCTCTTTGCACAGACGGTGGGTTATCCGGCGGGTAGCTGAAAGGAATTGTCCGGAGGGCAGTTGAAAAGGTTTGTCCGGCGGGCTCCCGAAGACCGGCCGGAAGGATGAAATAGGAGAGTAAACTATGAAACCGACCAACAGGCGGGAATTTTTAAAGAAATCCGCTATGGCTTCCGCAGGGATAATAAGTGGAGCGCCTTCCGTGATAAAGGGATTTCAGAAGACAAAGCCCAGCGATACGGTTCATGTTGCCGTGGTGGGTTTCCGGAGCCGGGGAATGGCGCATATACGGAGCTATTGCCAGATCTCCGGTGTTCAGATCAGCGCGTTGTGCGATATTGATGAAAGGCTGTTCGGGAAGGGGATAAAAGAGGTTGTGGACCGGGACGGCAAAAAGCCTGCGACTGTTGTGGATTTCAGAAAGCTTCTCGATAAAAAGGATATTGACGCTGTCTCTATTGCCACGCCGGATCACTGGCATGCCCTTCAAACGATATGGGCCTGTCAGGCAGGGAAAGACGTCTATATAGAAAAACCGGTTTCCTATACCATCGCAGAAGGCAGGAAAATGGTAGAGGCAGCGAGGAAATACGATCGTATCGTGCAGACAGGAACCCAGGGCAGGAGCAGTCCTGTAGCCAGGGAAGCAATAAAGCTTCTCCATGAAGGCATCATAGGTGAAATCTATATGGGAAGGGCTATTGTTTTCGGGTTCAGGCCCAGTATCGGCCGCGTAAAAGATGGGCCGGTCCCGGAAGGGGTGAACTGGGACCTTTTCCTTGGACCTGCACCCTACAGGCCTTTTAACGAGAACCGTTTTCATTACAACTGGCACTGGTTCTGGGATACAAGCACAACAGAATTCGGGAACAACGGCACCCATGGCATGGATTATATACGCTGGGCTATGGGAGAGACGGTTCATCCGGAAAAGGTTCAGTGCACGGGGGATTTCTACATCTGGGATTCGGATCAGGAGATCCCGAATGTACAGCTTGGAGTATTGAAGTACGGTGACGGCAGGATAGCACAGATCGATGTCCGCAGCATATATAATAATGAAGAGGCCGGGAAACAAGGAGGCTGTTTCCTCTATGGAAGGGAAGGATGGATGCATCTCGAACATACGGAATTCCGGACTTTTCTGGGAAAGAACAATGAACCCGGCCCAAGCCTGTCCGCAAAAGACATGAGTGTGCCTGCGGATAAAACCGCCGTCCAGGAATTCAGAGGTCTGGACGGGCCCCATATGGCCAATTTCATCGAAT
>CAYXFJ010000179.1:0-6420 GCA_964464265.1 uncultured bacterium | reverse complement strand
AAAATATAATTTATTCAGTAGGAACGGTCTCGCATTTTTTTCGGTGGTTTTGGGGATTATCCATATTAAAATTTGATTTATTGCCAATGTAAGTGACGAGGTCAGGATATGCAGATTTCAGGATTAAGGTATGGTAAAGAGCTACTCCAGCATGTGGACTTTCCGGTAGCTGAATGTCTGGAAGGGAATGTCACAAAGGAAGAGTTGCAGATAATGCTGGACCGGTATGGAAAGATCGTCGTAAAACCGTTTTTCTACGGCGGTGTCGGCAAGAAAGGAAAAGCCGGACTTATCAGGATCGTCGATAATGTGGTAGATGCCATGGCAGCCAAACAGGAACTCTACTTTGCAACAACTTGTTACGGCAACAAACAGGTGAGAGCCAATGGTGTGACATTCGAAGAGTATGTCTCGTCGGATATCGAGATTTATTTCAGTATTGCTGCTTCGACACGTTATAGAAAACCGATATTCACTATCACTCCCCACGGTGGAGTGAGTGTGGAATCCCTTCCGCCCGAGAAGAAGAAAGTCGTCTGGATTGATCCCTTTATAGGCATTAAATCCTTCGATATTACCAATGCCCTGAACGATATCGATTGTCCTGAGAAATACATTTCATCCCTTGTCCAGAATCTCCCCAAGCTCTGGGATCTTTATGACAATTACGGACTGACCACGCTCGAATTGAATCCAATCATGATGAAATATGAAGGCCAGCACCTCTTTCCGATCGCATGCGATCTCAAGGCGGCTTTCGATCAAGATAATCCGGCATGGAGACGTCTCGACCTGCCCGCTACCATTTTTCAATCGGATATCAGTTTTTTCGAGGCAGATATCAATCGGCTCCGAACACACCAGGGCCAGAGCGATGTCTTGGAGCTCAATCCAGTGGGATCGATTCTCCCGTTCATTTTCGGAGGGGGCGCGAATACTGCGGCCACCGAAATACTGGGTGACAAGGCGATCTTCTCATCCGATTTTGGAGGAAACCCTCCTTACGAGAAGATGTATGCTATTTCAAAGATCGTGTTCCGTCACTGGTTTGACAGGGCGAACGTGCTGCTGATCATTGGCGGAAAAGCCAACAACACCGATATTTTTGTTACCTTCAAAGGCATTTTCGATGCCCTGAGGGATCACGTCGCACAGAATGGTCCGCATCCGGTCTATACGATCATAGGCAGGGGCGGACCCAATCTGATACAGGGTTTTTTCTATGCCAGGGACATACTCGATACGCTGAGATTGCCTTACAAGATGTTCGGTCATGACTCTTCGATGATAGAAGTGCTGGGATACGCAAAAAAGATCAATGTGTGGTGGGGTGAAGAGGGCAAAACCAGGTATAAAAAGAAAATTGCATCATAGCAGGTATAAGCAATGAGACAATTAGAAACAAAACCTTTCCCTTATTATGTGGGGATTTATTCGCTCGAAGAACTGGTCACCAAAAAATCACGTGTGTGTGTGATCAATATTCTGGGAAGTGAAAGCCGCAAAGTCACCCCTGTTTCCCATGTGTACAGCGGAGGCAATGTGGTGGCAGGTGTACAGTACGGTCGCAGAGGATTCCTCGAAACACCGATCGGTAACATACCGGTCTACCGCAGTGTGCGGGATGTCAAGAAACAGGGTATCACATTCGATATAGGTGTCATTTATTTGCCTCCTATGGCGGTCAGCCAGGCAGTATGGGAGCTGGCATCCCACAATAAAGACCTCAAAAGGGTTGTGATCGTTACAGAAAAAGTGTCCACAAGAGATTCAATGAATGTCCGGTTTATCTGCCAGGATGCGGGTGTCGATGCGATAGGTGCCAACTGTCTTGGTATGGCCAATGTATGGGACCACGTCAGGGTTGGAGGCGCACTCGGGGGCGACAATCCCGATGAAACACTTAAGAAAGGATCCATAGCGATCTATTCCAATTCCGGAAATTTCACGACGACCATCGCAGAGTATCTGCGGACAGCAGGATTCGGTATTTCCACAGCGGTAAGCTCCGGTAAAGATATTTACATACATTTCGCACTGCCGGAATTCCTCTATGCTGCGCAGAACGATCCCAGAACCAAAGCCGTTGCCCTCTATATCGAGCCGGGTGGATACTATGAAAAACAGGCTCTGGAATGGATAAGTGAACGCCGGTTCAGTTACAATAAATCCATGGTGGTCTGTGTCACAGGAAGGTGGAAAAAGAATCTGAACAGGCCATGCGGACATGCGGGTGCAATGGCAGGGAGCGGGGACGACGCGGAATCCAAGGAAATGTGGTTCGATCAGTATTTCGGCATGGATGTCTTTGATCCGAAAAAACCTAAAGTCAGTAAAAAGGGAATACGCGTTACTTCCATTCAGCATATTCCTGCAGCAATGCATGCGGTATTCCAGAAACTGGATGAGGCTCCTGACTTCGAGTCTTCCGGAGACCTTCATCTGAAACCCTGGATCAGTGATACCATCCTCGTGCTTCCCCGCGAGCTGGATATTCCGGTTATGAAAGCTACCGCTCCATACGATCAGCAGATCAAGGAGATCAATAAACAGGTGGGGGCCAATTATCTGAGGCGTAATATGCGAAACGCTTCGGGTGCCTCGAGAATAAAACTCGAAACACAGGTTTCTGAACTGCACGGCAGATCTGTCCTGGACCTGGCCAAGACACCTTTTGAAGAAAACGTTTATTTTGCTCTCGCCAAAGTCGTACCCGAAAAGGCGGATCTCAAAATTATCAATATGCTTCTCAATCTCAGCCTGCAGGTGGATGAAGTTTCATTGCAGGTGATCGATCGGGCGAAGGCAAACAGGTGCACTCCGAACGCCTACCTGGCTTCTCAGGTCGCGGCCATTGGGGAAAATGAATACCTGAACAGGATCAGGGAGATCAGCCAGTTTTTAATAAATCTCATCAGGGAATTTACATTTGGTGAGGAAATATCATCGCCCAAAGAAATGGATGCACTTATCATCGAGAGACTCATGAGTCAGGATCCGGTTCAAACGGATGAAATATTCGATATACTCCTGAAAGAGGTCTCAATAAAGAATCGCCACTCTCCGGTACTTGATACTGCCCAGCATATTCTCGAACTGGCGGCGACAAAGAAGCGCCATCTCCAGCATCCTGAAGAGTTCCTGATCGCCGTACTCCTGGTATCCATTTTCTGGAAGCCCATGCTGGAAAAGCGTATGAGCAGAGCAACCGCAGAGAATGCATTCACCTATATTTATATAATATCAAAACTGGTCACTTTTTCCGTCATCGACAGGAACAGCAATGCTTTCTGGAAGAAACTGGCTTCTTCCAGAGGCAGCCTGAATACCAGTTTCACCGAGAATATTTTTAAAATTCTATTCAACCGTCCGCCAGACGAGAATGAGAGAATTGAACTTCAATATATTATTGGGCTGACTATAACGAATGGTCCGGGCACACTGTCAGCAAAGGGAGCCAAGGAATCTGTAAGCGCAAGGAATGCCATTTCAACAGCTTTCACTGGATTTCTGACCAATACCGGACTGGCGCATGGAGGGAACGGCTTTGAGGCAGTGGAATATCTGGTGAATACTTTCAAGGATGTGGATTTGAAAAACCCGGGTTCTCCGGATAAATCGCTGGATCTTAAAAATCTTGCCAACAAGGCAGCGAAATCCTATCTCAAGTACAAACAGGACTCCCGTGATGCAGGCCAGATTGATTTTCAGCGCATACCCTGTATCGGACATCCGGTTTTTAAAGGCAATGATGTAAACATCGATCCAAGAGAGGACTTTATCAGAAAGGAACTCAAAGAGCGGAACATCGGAAATGTATTCCTGGAATACTATCATCACCTGGTCAATGAACTCTTTTATGAAGGTGTCACACGGAACATTTTCTGCGTGAATGTGGATGCAGTACTGGCAGTCATCACTCTGAAGCTGATCTGGAATGATCTGAAAAGTAATAAGCTGACACTGGGTCAGGTTCAGGATCTGAGTTTCATTCTCTTTATTCTGGGGCGATCCATCGGAACTGCAGCAGAGATCGCGGATCACAGGGACAGGGGTGAGGATATGGACTGCCGTACACCGCAGGGTGAGATAGCTTATATTCTTTGAGGATGCTCCGGCTTAAGGTCGCCGGGGTTCGGAAACAGAAGAGGGAAATAATTTTTAAAGGATCGCATATCTGATTGATATGAAAAGTCCGGCATTCCCGGTATCTGCATAATGCTTCAACCTGCACAGAAGAAGAAATTTTACCTCCGCCTGACCGAATGGTATCAAGAAAACCAGAGGCTCATGCCCTGGCGCGGGACAAGAGATCCGTACAGGATCTGGATATCCGAAATCATGCTGCAGCAAACGCAGGTGGCTACTGTCACGGATTACTACAACCGCTTCGTTCAGCAATTTCCCACAGTGAAAGCCCTCGCAGATTCTGGTATTCATGATGTTTTGAAGGCCTGGGAGGGGATGGGTTACTATGCGCGGGCGAGAAATCTGCACCGCGCAGCGCGTGATATTGTCGAGCGTTACGAGAGCCGTATTCCTGACAATCTGAACGACCTCCTTTCCCTGCCCGGTATCGGAGAATATACAGCAGGGGCGATACTCAGTATCGCGTACGGGAAAAAGGCACCGGTTCTGGATGGAAACGTCGTGCGTGTGCTTGTCAGGCTGTTTCATATCACGGATGATGTGACAAAACCGGAAAGCCGGAGGGTGCTCTGGCAGATCTCAGAGCAGATTCTTCCGGACCGGAATGTCGGGAATTTCAACCAGGCGCTCATGGAACTTGGAGCTCTTGTCTGCAGGCCAAAACATCCGTCCTGCCTGAAATGCCCGGTCAGGGGATTCTGCGAAGCAAACCGTCTTTCCCTTCAGGAGGAGCTGCCCGTCAGGCGGCCGAAAAAGAAAACTCCCCATTATCATGTTACTGCAGGGATTATATGGAAGCACGGATATTTTTTGATCACACTCAGGCCTCCCAAGGGACTGTTGGGAGGCCTGTGGGAATTCCCCGGAGGTAAACAGGAGCCTGAAGAAGACCTCGCAGCGTGTCTGAAACGGGAGATAAAGGAAGAACTCGATATTGAAATAGAGGTGAGGGACTATCTTTTAGCCGTACGACATGCATACAGCCATTTCAGGATCACTCTGCATGTGTTCCATTGTGATTATGTCTCAGGCAGGATCAAATGCAGGGCGTGTGATGATTATAAATGGATAAAGCCGGAGGATCTCGGCCGCTTTGCATTCCCGGCTGCGGACAGAAAAGTGATAGCGAAGTTAAAAACAGATTCAAGAGGATTCCAATGAAGATAATGCATTTCAGTGAAATGAAAGCACAGCCTGTTCAGATGGAAGGCGCCGAAAAAGTGACCGTCCGATGGCTGATCTCTGCGAAAGACGGAGCTCCCCATTTTGCCATGAGGCTTTTTGAGATCGAAAAGGGAGGTCATACGCCTCTCCATGTCCATAACAGCGAGCATGAAGTTTTCATCATCGAAGGAAACGGGGCATTATACCGTGATGGTAAAGAAATACCACTTGTTCAGGGTACCGCGGTGTACATACCGCCCGGAGAGACGCACCAGTTTATCAATAAGGGCAGGAATCCGTTCAAATTTCTGTGCATGATTCCCAATCCAGAAATTTAAATTCTCCTTTTTTTTACCCATTTGACGAACAGGATAGACCCTTCCAGTATCAGGACCATAGCCAGCCACAGGGGGATATAGGGGAGAATGTCCTCTGCCCAGAAATAACCCTGACCTATCTTTTTCCATGAGAAAGGAAATAACCAGTAATATCCTCCGGTAACATGTTTCTGCATGTGGTCGAGAAAAAAGTGAAGAAAAGATCCACTCAGCAGAAGGGCATATGCCGTTTTCCGGAGACCCTTCTCAAATAAGAGTGCGATTATCAGGCAGGTAATGATCATACCTGCGGGAGTATGAAAGACCATCAGCCAGACACCCACCGGCGGGAACAGAATGTACCAGGGACGGGAAAGGATATCGGGAAGAATGGTACCCAGATAGAACAGGATCCGGAAATCGCCAAGGGATGCATGTGATTTTACGAGATCTAACGGCCGTCTCAGAAGATGGGCAACTGCGACATGAGTGATCAGGTCAGGCATGATCCCTCCATACGAGACCCGTTTTTCTGTCGAACCGCAATTTAAGTAAAAGCAGAATACCGATCCCGATAACGGGGAGTAAAGACACTGCCATTTTAGTTTTCCGTTTCACAGCAACGTGAAAATCGATCGCCTCGAGGAACTTTTCCTTATGGAAAACTGCGATGAGGCTCACGTATTCCCCCTCCTTAAGACCTACGGTATCGGAGTATACACGTATCGAAGGACCTTTTTGAACGAGCAAGAAACCGTCAGGGTATATTTCCCCGATGCGTGCTTCGTTG
>CAYXFJ010000178.1:0-6536 GCA_964464265.1 uncultured bacterium | reverse complement strand
CTGTGTCACGGGCAATGGGATTTCTGGATAAACCCGGGATTTCTGTGGTAAAGGCGGCTCTGACCGCTGGCGATGCAGCTATGCTTCACGGCATGCATGACCCGACAGAAGGGGGCATAGCGACCGGGCTCTGGGAGCTCGCAATGGCCGCAGGTCTCGGTATCAGGGTGGAAGCAAACAGAGTCCCGTTTTTTGGAGAGACGCTCCAGTTCTGCAGGATTCTGGACCTGGATCCCTGGGGACTGATCGCATCAGGGTCCCTGCTCATCGTCATTGACCCTCGAGACCTGAACACTGTGGCAGATGCCCTGGAAGAGCAGGGCATTGGAGCAGCATGTATTGGAAATCTCGCTCCTGCTGAGGAAGGAAGAACCATTGTGCGCGATGGCAAATCTTCTGCGCTCAAACCCTTTGAAAGGGATGAACTCACCCGCCTTTTCAGGCAGTAATCATACAAAATGCAATTGCGTTTCCATTTTGCTGTCCATTTTTTCCGGGTATGACCTTTCATCACGTTTTAAAATCACTATCATTTCTCGCTCTTCTTTAAAAAGGAATTGGCATAACTTTAATTTTATCATAGGTCTGGGAAGTTAAATCCAGCTATCTGCCTCTTTCATTTCTCCGTAAGTTCTCCTGGCATGGTACTTGCCTTGTCCTGTACACAAACCCGGAGAGGAGAATCCCATGAAACAGAATATCAGAGTTGCCGAGGGCCGCGTTCTGCTTGCGCATGAAGGATTTATTGACAGCAAGTATGAATCCTGGCTGGATAATGGGAACGTGCGCATCATAGAGATAAGGACCCTGTCTGATATCCCGGTGATTCATACCATCCGGCATACTCAGGTAAGGACTTCGAACCCATGATACACGGAGCCTGACAGGATGAGAAGAATGCGGTGGATGATCCCATCCGCTGTTCCGGCGGTTTTTACTTTTGTGCTGGTTCTTGCAGGCCGCCCCGCTGGCAGGGATGAAAAATCATACTGGAGCTGCGGGGAAAAGATGCCCGGATGTCTGGAAGATGCTGTCGTACAGGTACAGGAGGACATTAAGAATGCCAGGCGGATATTTGCCGCCAGACACGATATAATGGTACTCCTGGATAAGGATGAGAGGATCAAGACCTATGAGTATAAACACAAATCCCTGTGGTGCAATGGTAATGTGATCATCCATCATCTGACCCTTTTTTATTTTGATTACAGGGATATGAACGGGCTGATGTTGCGACATCCGGAGCAGATGCCGGATCAACTGAGTACTGTGGCGTTTGCTTTTAAAAGGGAGTATGCGGGCAGGGAACTGATCATCCATGCAAAAAATGCCGTTATGATTCCACGGGATAATTCTTCTCCCCAGCCGCAATGGCTGGCCTCTTCTATACAAAGCCATCATCTATAAATTTTTCCCCGCTCTGACAGGACCGGTTTGCTGCAGTAAATGTCTCTCATGCCGGAAAAAATCCTTTTTTATTCCATGATATTTTTACGCTTTGTCCTTGACTGAATACTGATAAATGATTATTTTAACACGATAAGTTTTCCCTGTTCTGTACATCCAGACGTAATGATTGCCTCCGGGGGAGGGGAAATCCGGGAGTGATTCAGAAGGGGCGGCACAGATGGCGAATGAAAAAATAGATGACAAGACCTTCGATTTTTATCAGAAGCTGCGCCGGCGGATCCGGAGCTGGGCTGAAACGGAATCCCGCCATTCCAGCCGGTGGACGGAATGGATACTGATCGCTCCCGACCTTTTTCACCTTCTGACCAGACTGATGGCCGACCCGGATGTACCCCTGGAGCACAAGGGGAAAGTGGCTGCAGCGGTTGCCTATTTTATTTCACCCCTGGACCTGCTTGCGGAGCTTTTCCTCGGACCCGCAGGTTTCATCGACGACATCGTACTGACAGCCTATGCTCTGAACAGCATTGTCAACAAGATTGATCCTCAGATCGTCGTCCGCCACTGGGCAGGCAAAGGAGATATACTGGTTCTTATTCAGCAAATCCTCAACATAGCAGATCAGATGCTGGGTTCCGGGCTCTTTGGCCGGTTGAAACGTGTACTGAAGTGATGGAACCCCCGATCCCGGAAAGGGTCTCTATATTTGTGAGAGGTCTCATCCGGGCGAACCGGTATCCGTAAAAGGGGATTGACCCTTCAATTTCACAGGTCGGTATACAAAAAGGAGGTGGCCGTATGGTTCATTTTGCACCGCTGGATTATTTCTGGACCATCGCTTACCTGATCCTGATGATAGGATGCGGAGCTATTTTCTACAAACTCGGTAAAAGGTCAGGATCGGATTTCTTTCTGGCGGGCCGCGGACTGCCCTGTGGCCCCCTGCCACATCGAATTTCGCCACTCATACAGCCACGGATACGCCTATGTGGTTCGCAGGCCTGGTCTATACCAAAGGTCTTTACGGGATGTGGTATTCCCTGTTTGCCGGATGGTGTGCGATCAGCGCGTGGGTTTCCACCAAGATCTTCCGGCGGTCTCTCGCGGGAACGCAGGCGGAATGGCAGACTCTCAGGTTCAGCGGGCTGGGAGCGGAACTGCTGAGGGGCTGGATTGCGGGGTGGGAGGTGGCTATGTGTATGTTTATAGCGGGCTGGGTCGGCATAGCCATGGGTAATGTCTGCAATGATATTTTCGGGTGGCCTTTATGGCTGGGTCTTGTCCTTTTTTCAACTCTTTGCTGCTTCTATGTCATCGCTGCCGGCTACTGGGGTGTGATCATCGCAGACGTACAGCAGGGCATCACCATGTTCATCGTGATCATCCTTGTGTCCGTATGGGCGGCCATGGCCGCAGGCGGTCCTGCGCAGATAGTGGCTTCGATCAAAGAATGGGGACAGTCGGAAATGCTCAATCCTTTCAGGTCCAGCGGATTCACATCAGGAGATTATCCGATACTGTGGATGATCACCATGGTGGTGATCCCCTTCCTGGGCGGATTCGGAATGGCCACGCATTTCGACTGGTTTGTGGAAGCCCAGCGCATTCAATCGGCCAGGAATGTGAGGGACGCCTCATACAGCATCTGGTGGGGAACAGCGGCGGTCATCTTCCGCAACGCCATATGGGCCCTTGCCATCCTGGCCTATTTCGTCATCACAAAAGGGCAGCTTTCTGAAACCAAAGCCCAGCTCGCCTGGTTCAGGATCGGATTCGATTATTTCCCTGTCGGTATGGCCGGATTCTTTTTTGCAGCCATACTCGCCATTCACATCTCGACCATTGCAGGCATACTGAACCTCGGATCCATGTATGCCACGCGAGATATCTACCATCATTACATCAATCCGAAAGCGGACGAGCACAAGATCGTCTGGGTGGGGAGAATAATGACCGTGGTGGTTCTGGTGGGTTCGTTCTTCTTCGGACTGATGATCGGAGTGGATGTCACGAAGTGGCTGCTCTTCGCCCTGTGGCTCATGATCGCCGGGACCTGGCTTCCCAACATCCTTCAGGTGATCTGGTGGCGTTTCAATTCATGGGGGTACCTGTCTGCATGGATCGCCAATCTGGGAGTATGCTGGCTGGTCGTGTGGATACTCCCTGAATTCAAAATCCTGCCGGATCTGCCCGATTATCTTCAGTTCTGGCTGCTGATGCTTCTGGTGGCCTTTATCTACATGCCTGTGACCCTGCTGACAAAACCTGACGATATGGACCGTCTCGTAAAGCTTTACGTGCAGACCCGGCCTATCGGATTCTGGGGACCCGTGCGAAGGGAAGCGGAACGCCGGGGTTTGCTCAGGGTCATCGAAGAAATCGAACTTAAAGCTGAAAAAGAAGCCTGAAAGGAGAGAACATCATGTCCTGGATTCGAAGAGAGTGGACGCCTCATGAGGCGGACGAATGGACAAAGGAAGACTGGATCGCTGTGGTGCTTTCTCCCCTCAGCTATATATGCATGTCGCTGGGAATAGCGATGTCCCTCTTTCTGCTACCTTCCGGATTCATTATTCTGGGCGCAGGTCTTTTGATCACTGTGTTCATGTTTTATGTCATTGACCCGAAGCTCCGTGCACTTTCAGAAGCGTATGAGAAAAAGCAGAGAAAGTATCTCGACCAGCTGGAACAGATTCAGCGATGGGAGGACAAGTCATGACCAAGGGACTTACTGTTGTGATCGGCATGAGCATATCCTATCTGTTTTCTCTGGCAGGTCTGATCTGCGCATGGATTAATTACAGGAAACATCAAAAAAGCTGATCTCTGTGTGCTGGACGAATAAAATAGAATAAGAGGTGCACTGATGATGGCCATGCTGGCACAGCAGCCTGTTCGAATCGGACATCCGATCCTCGGATATATCATACCCGCTGTCGTATTCGGTTTATCATTTCTGATAGCCTATCTGCTGTACAGGCACTATAGTAAGAAGACCGACTGACAGGAGTGTGAAGGTGTACAGCCCGCGGAACCGGTAAACGGATTCCCTGATGCATACACAGATGATGTGAGGAAAACATGTCCGGTACCGGAAAAGATAGAATTGTTCTGACCCTGGATGCAGGCGGTACCAATTTTGTCTTCTCTGCCATTCAGAGCGATCAGGAGATCATTGCCCCTGTTGCCCTCCCCTCTCATGCCCATGACTTAAAAAAATGCCTGGATACGATCAAAAAGGGTTTCAGGAAATGCCTGGAAGCTGTTCCGGAAGAACCTTCGGCTATCAGCTTTGCTTTCCCCGGTCCGGCTGATTATCCGGGTGGGATTATCGGTGACCTGGTCAATCTCCCCGCGTTCAGGGGGAGTGGCTCTGGGACCCATGCTGGAAGAGACCTTTCATCTGCCGGTTTTTATCAATAATGATGGTGACCTTTTCGTTTACGGAGAAGCGATAGCCGGGCTTCTGCCCAGGATCAATCGCTGGCTCGAAAGCGCAGGAAGCGTTAAAAGGTACAGGAACCTGTTCGGCATTACACTGGGAACGGGTTTCGGCGCCGGCATTGTCTCTGACGGTGAGCTTTTTCTCGGTGACAATTCGGCCGGGGCGGAGATCTGGGCTGTCAGGAACAAAGTGGATCCCTCAACCTCTGCCGAAGAAACTGTCAGCATACGGGGAGTGCGCCGGTGTTATGCGAAGGGAGCAGGCATTTCCATGGACAATAGTCCGAGCCCAAAAGAGATATACGAAATCGCCACGGGGAAAAGAGAGGGTGACAGGAATGCAGCTGTCAGGGCATTTCATGTGCTCGGGGAGGTGGCCGGAGATGCACTGGCCAACGCTGTGACTCTTATGGACTGCCCGGTGGTCATAGGAGGAGGTCTCGCCGGAGCTCATGAGCTGTTCCTCCCCGCACTCATCGACGAAATGAACGCACCCCTCCTGGCACCGGAGGGGGAAAAACTCCCCAGGATGGAGTCCAGGGCGTACAACCTTGAAGACGATGAACAGCGCAACGCTTTTTTGCATGTGCATAAAAGGAGAATCCGTATTCCCGGATCGGGCAGGGAGATAGACTATGATCCTGAAAAGAGAACAGGTGTCGGTCTCTCCGTTCTGGGCACGAGCAGGGCGGTTTCCGTCGGTGCATATGCTTTCGCGCTTCATGAGCTGGACAGGACCTGAAACCGGGATGTTCCTGTAACCATGGGTTTTGTAGCGATCCATGACCGGTATTTTTCTCCTTGACATTCCGCGAAATATTTGATAAAATGATAGTGTTCATTGAAATCGGGGACGAATTGGATTCGACGGGAATAGTTGGATTGGAGAGCGCGTGCCCAGGTCCTGGATCCTGGTTAATCCTCCCGGAAAAAAACAATCGACAACTATACATACGCAATGGCTGCTTAATGCAGCCCATTCCTGAAGGGCTTTACCTGCCGAGACCTTCAAGGAATGTCGCCAAAGGCGGGTTAACTGTTCCTATTGCCTGGATGGGAGCGGGGATAGGTTTTCAGGCTCAGTCGAAAGGTTCCCTGTCTGCCGGGGACCCGAGATGAAAACCAAAGACAGAACACGCACGTAGTGATCTCCAGGACGGTATTTCCGGACGTGGGTTCGATTCCCACCGTCTCCACGATCAGTACAAATTCTGTGGGGGGGATTTTTCCCCCCACTTTTTTTACCCTCTTTTCAATCATGACTCCCTTCAGCTGGGTTTGAAAATTTTTCCCGGTATCCTGAAGAAGGATAGCGAGAATTTTACTCTCTGTTGCATACGGTATCGATGACGGTACAGGCAAATGAGTATAAAGGGGGGTTACCTCCATGTTCGAAACGATTTTCAAAGAATATATTGAAGCGGCTTATAAATATATCTGGGAAAGCCCTGCCATCTTTCCATGGATGGTTGCCCTGCTTCTCGGCTCCGGAATCTATGTCACATTTCTCCTGAAATGGCCGAACATCCGCCGTTTCAAGCATGCGATCCAGGTGCTTAGAGGCGTATACGACGATCCGAACGATGCAGGAGACATCAAGCATTATCAGGCCCTGACAACGGCACTATCCGCAACCGTGGGTATCGGCAACATTGCGGGAGTAGCCACAGCAATTCATTATG
>CAYXFJ010000177.1:5626-6537 GCA_964464265.1 uncultured bacterium | reverse complement strand
TCGGGGATACGGCCTGGAATCTGAGATCGAATTCGACAATGACTATATGAATCCACGCTATCTGGATGGAACTGCAGTGAAAAGAGCGGACGGTTACTGCACGGACTTCTGGTTCAGGGAAGCGATCCGGTGGATGGACGGATGTAAGAAGCGGAACGAACCGTTCTTTGTGTATCTGCCGACCAATGTCCCGCATGGACCGCTATGGCCCGAGGAAAAATATGCCGCTATATACAGGGACAAAGTCAATCCGCGGGTTGCGGACTACTTTGGCATGATCGCAAACCTGGATGACAATATCGGGTGGCTGAATGAATGGCTTTTGAAGTCCGGGCTAAGAGAGAACACGATTTTGATTTTCATGAACGATAACGGGGGTACAGCAGGGAGATCCGTCTGGAATGCCGGACTTCGCGAAGGAAAAAGTTCGCATTATGAAGGAGGGCACAGGGCTGCCTGTTTCATCAGCTGGTTCCTGGGAGGCATAGGGAATCCGCGTGACATCGCAGTGCCCTCTCAGGTTCAGGACATTTTGCCCACACTCCTGGATTTTTGCAGTATACAGGCACCTCGAGGATCGTCCTTTGATGGAATAAGCCTCGTTCCGCTGTTCCAGGGTCAGGAAATACCGGACCGCATGTTCGTGGTCCAGTGCGGCGGCCGCATAAGCCCTAAAATTTGGGAAGGTGCTGTCGTGTGGAACCAATGGAGGCTTCAGAACGGTGTTGAGCTGTACGATATCCTGAGCGACCGGGGACAAAAGAACGATGTGGCCGGACAGCATCCGGATATTGTCCAAAGGATGAGGGATCATTATGAAAAATGGTGGCAGACTGTTGAACCTCATCTGGATGATTTCATACCTATGGTTATCGGATCCAGCAACGAGAATCCTGTGATTCTGACCTCCA
>CAYXFJ010000177.1:0-5585 GCA_964464265.1 uncultured bacterium | reverse complement strand
GAGGGCCGAGGGGTGGGGTATGGAATGTTCAGGTAGAGAAAAGCGGACGCTACAGGATCGAATTACGCCGGTGGCCCTTTCACACGGAAATGGTACTGAATTCTATGGGACCGCGGAGAACGGTCAATGGAAGAGAAATGACCCATGAAGTCCGGATCATTTTAGCTGAAAAAGCCTGGCTCGAGGTAGAAAAGAAGAAACAGAGCGTGAGTGTCTCTCCGTCCGATAAAGGAGCCGTATTTGAGATAATGCTGGAGCATGGCCACTGTCAGATACAGGGCTGGTTCAGCGATGCAAATGATGTGGATCTGTGCGGAGCATTCTACGCCAGAATGACACGTCTGTGATTCCGGATAGTCAGGTCCTGCTGCCTGTATCCAATCGGTCAGATTTCCTGAATCCTGCAGTACCAGTGCAGGAACAAAGTATGTGTTTTCAACAGATGGAATAGTTCTTTTTAAATCCCGACGCGGTCTGCCCATTCCTGCCACAATTTTGCCATAGTCTCGACCCTGGCCGGATACTGATCCGACAGATTCGTGGTCTCAAACCGGTCCTTCTCCAGATCGTACAATTCCCAGGGATCATCGGGAGATCTCGAAACAAGCTTCCATTTCCCGTCCCTGACAGCCTTGTTTCTTCTCCTGTTCGTCTGCCAGAAAATAGGCTTTACGCGGCCAGTTTCCTTACCCCGGAATGCTGGGACGAGGCTGGTTCCTTCCATAGGAAGTATCTTTCTTCCCCCGTATTCTCCTGGATAATCAGCACCCGAAATTTCGACCAGTGTGGTCATAATATCGATCAAATGACCGGTCGTGCTGTTAAAGCCTCCCTTTTTCTGTATAACAGAAGGCCATCGGGCGATAAATGGAGTGCAGATGCCGCCTTCATAGTCCCATGCCTTGTATTTACGAAATGGCGTGTTGCTCGCATTCGCCCAGGGGGGATCCACTGTACGGTAGGATTCGACAGGTCCGGGCGGGATGCCAGGAGTAGAAAGATGTGTCTCTGCACATCCGCCGTTATCGGAAAGGAAAATGACCAGTGTATCCTCTTCTTTCCCCAGGTCTCTGATCTTGGCCAGGATGCGTCCGATATTCTGGTCCATCCTGTCTATCATGGCAGCGTATACAGACATCCTGAGATCCCAGGCATCCTTGTCTTCAACATCATCCCACCCCGGAATTTCTTCATCTCTTGGCGTCATTTCCATATGCTCAGGGAAAAGTCCCATTTCCTTCTGGCGGACGAACCGCCTGCTTCTGATCTCATCCCAGCCTATCATGTACTTTCCCCTGTATTTTGCTATGTCCTCAGGCCATGCATGGAGTGGATAATGAGGGGATGTATAGGCAATATATAGGAAAAAAGGCCGGTCTTCCTGTCCATATTCGTCAAGGCAGCCGAGGGCGTAATCGGTAAAAGCATCGGTTGTATAAAAATCAGGATTTGGGGGAGCATAGGGTTTGTATTCCTGGTCTTCGACTGCCCAGCGCCTCGGATATGAGCCTGGCGTACCTTTACGGCCGGGTTCGGGTTCGCCCGGTCTCCGGGGACCGGGATTGAAATAATTGCAGCATCCATCACACAGACCGAAGTGCCGGTCGAATCCCCGTTTTACGGGAATTTCCTCTGCATGCCACTTTCCTGCCATCAGAGTGCGGTAACCGGCGGATTTCAGCACTTCGGCCAGAGTGACTGAGTTCTCGTATCTGACAGGCGAATTTTGATAAACACCCACCTGCTGCGAGTAAAGGCCGTTCAGAAGCGAAGCCCGGGTGGGCACACAGATCCCATTATTATAGAATTGTGTGAAACGTACGCCGTTTTCAGCCAGACCGTTGATATGGGGTGTATTAATCTCGCCTCCATAGCATCCTATATCCGAGAAACCCATATCATCCGCCATGATGAGTACAATATTGGGTTTCTTTAATGAGGGTTTCCTGCAGCTCAAAAGAGAAGGAGCCGAGAGCGCAGTGATGCCCATACCCAGACACTTCAAAAACGCTCTTCTTGAGGTATGCATTTCCTGATCTCCTAAAATCTGTAATTGTAGTGTATTTTTATCCTCGCCGTGCTTTGAGACAGCTCAAAGTCCGAAACAGAAGGATGAATCCTCTCCAGAGGATCTTTCCAGATGGAATTCCACACAATGACGATTTCATTACCGGGCTCAATAATCCAGCGGAACCGTGACTGCCAGCCAAGCTGCTTTGAATCGTTATCGTACTGAATGAAGCTCATCAGTGTGGCCACAGGACTGAAAAGGATGTCGCCGTTGAACCGTATAACATCCGCGTTGAAACGGGCAACCGGCAGTTCTATCACATTGTGTTCCACCTCCAGCCCGGCGAATACGGGGACGCAGATTTTGTATCCTGCCGTGAGGGTCGTCTGCTGCTGTTTGCCATTCCAGAAATCGCCCCACTGGTAGGAGGCTATTGCCCAGTAATGACGTTTTTGCGCGCTCGAAAGGGTGATGGAATATCTTTGGAAATCGAAGGTCCCTGCCGGAATGACATAATCTCTGAAAATAGAGAAATCCTCATCAATGGATTCGTATTGCTGTGAAATTTTAAAAGTGACCTGATCTCCTGTGACAAAGCGGATTCCCAGAGGTGAAAAATCCAGCTCTCTGGTGAGCAGGCGGTTGTTCATATCGGTGATATAATCAAAATCCGCCTGGAAGATAAACTGGAGGATACCCCATTTTTTCGGCCTCGGGCCCAGCTTTGTCATGATATACGTGTTTCTTATGTTCTCTCTCGGGACGAAACCGATGCCCGGGAAGAAACCAGGTTCGATCTGCGTGTATCCGGTCCTCAGGCCAAAGAAATCATTGGGGTAATTGATCTCTGCCCCGAAGGCACGGTCTTTCCCTGAAATACCGCTGGTACTGGATTTCAAACCATATAATTGCAGTGACAGATTTTTATCACCCCTGAACGAAGAAGTGGCCAGCTTTACGTCCACTCCGATGACGCTGTTTTTTTCGTCGGAAACAGCATTGCCCATTGTCCCGATGAATCCCAGTGCGGATTGCGAGCCGATATTCCTCGAGACACGGAGTACGGTGAAATTTCTTCTGCCGGAATCCCTGTAATCCAGGATATTGAAGATCCCCAGATTCCATCTGCCTGCCTGACCTGTTGCCTTCACTCCGCCGAGGATCGGTACGGGTTCGCCTGTTTCGCTCAGTCCTATCCTTCTCGAAAAGAAGGGGATGAGCTGACTGGATTTCGGACTTTCGTCTTCTCCTTCCCTGGAGAATTTAAAATAATTGGCGCCGTCGAGGAAGAAATCCCTTTTTTCCGGAAACACTAATTTGAAGCGGGTAAGATTGATCTGCCGGTCATCCACTTCTGTCTGGGCAAAATCCGTATTCAGAGTGAGCACGCTCTTGATGCCAGGGGTAACCTGATAAAAGATATCGACACCTGCATCCACAGGATATTTCAGTTGTTTGTTTCTTTCCTGATCGAGCCCTGAGAGAGCGTAAGGCCTCACATCCAGGCCTATCCCCTGTGTGATATTTTGAAGTCCTGTAAGCAGACCCCCGTCAGATATCTGGAATTTATACGCATTGAGATTGGCGACAGGCCAGTAGGCGACCTCGCTCCTGTACGGGATTTCACGTAACAGCTTGAGACCCCAGGTATCCCGGGTGGGATGGAAATTCAGGCTTTTAAAGGGTATAGCCACTTCCGTGTCCCATCCCTCGCCATGAATCGAGGATTTCGCTTTCCAGATACAATCCCACTCCTTATTCCGTACGGCTCCGTTCTGACTGTGCAGGGCATCGCCCATGCAGGCCCTTGCGTTGACCTGAAACCAGAAGCTGTTCCTTCTGTCAAGAAAAGTGTCCAGCATGATCACGATCTTGTCGTCGTATGCAAGATTTGCATCCCTTGCCAGCTCCTTGGCAATGATATTTCTGGGATTCTCGTAGCATTTAAATCCGAAATAAAGATAGTCTCTGTCATAACAGATAAAGACTTCCGTCTTTTCAGACGCGGGTTCACCTGTATCCGGTTCACGCTGGAAGAACTCGTTCACCCTGCCCGCCTGCATCCAGACTTCTTCATTCACTTTGCCATTGATCCTTGGCGGCGTATCCACAAAAACAGCTTCGACTGACTTGTCGTCTGAGGAAATCGCAGAGGAAACGGACATCAGGATGAGCATAAGAAAAAAGGCAGGTTTCATTCGTCTTTTGACTCTCATTAATATTTCCGTGATCATTTGTAAAAACAACTGGCTATTACATGGAAAATTTTGCTGATCTATTCCCATGCGCTGACCACAGGATATTATCAGAAGATAGGAAAAGCCAGTTAAAAATCAAGTGGATAGAGAAAATCTTTTTAATACTATGATCCATCCCTGTTTTGCTCAGCGGAACATATGCGGAAAGATTCTATTAAAGAAGCCTTGATTTATAGAAGACCTGTTTGTATTTTATGAACAGCGACATTCCGGTCATGGCAATCTATGGCACCGTTTTTCTCCAGACCGGATCCAGATATCATTTTAATGGTCTGTCAGCGGAAAAATTTTCTGCTTTAAATATAAAAGAGGATTGGAAAATGGCTCATGAACTGAGAATTGCGGTACTTGTATGCGCTATTCCGTTCTGTCTTTTTATTACCGGTTGTTCTGAAAAAACCCTCGTGTTCGGGGACCTGGAAAAAACAGATGCCCATCTGCATATCCGGTACAACGGCCCTGAATTTCTGGATCAGGCGAAAAGCGATAATCTCAGGGTTATTACCATTTTTGTCGATCATTCCGATATTCTTGAGCAAAAAAAGTTTGTCGATATACAGAGGAAGCTCCATCCGGAGCAGTTCCATTATCTGACCACGTTTGCCATGCAGGGCTGGGATGAACCGGACTGGCAGGAAAAGACCATTGCATTTCTCGAGAGCGAGTTTAAGGATGGTGCCAGCGGAGTCAAGATCTGGAAGAACATCGGTATGGTCTTCAGGGACAAGGAAGGCCGGTTTGTCATGATTGACGATCCGAAATTTGACGCGGTCATTGATTTTATCGGTTCTCGGGGAAAAACCCTTACAGGACATATCGGAGAACCGAAAGACTGCTGGCTGCCGTTTGACAGGATGAAATCGAACAGCAATCGTAACTACTACAAAGGCCATCCGGAATACCATATGTTCATGCATCCGGATTATCCTTCCTACGAACAGCAGATCGCCTCTTATACAAGGATGCTGGAAAAACATCCGGACATTAAGTATGTAGCCTGCCACCTTGGCAGTATAGAGTGGAGCATGACGGAATTAGGCAAGGTCCTCGACCGATTCCCCAACATGGTGGTGGACTGCTCGGCGCGAATAGATGATATACAAAACCTTGAAAGGGAAGAGGTTAGAAATTTTTTCATGAAGTATAAGAGCCGCATTCTCTACGGAACCGATGTCATCATCAGTGAGAACACGGATATAGAGTCTTTCACAAAGAGAATTCACAAACGGTGGACGGATGACTGGACCTATTTTTCCACGGATTCCGTCCTCACTCTGGAAGGTATAGATCATCCTGTCCAGGGACTGGATCTGCCT
>CAYXFJ010000176.1:6006-6543 GCA_964464265.1 uncultured bacterium | reverse complement strand
ATGTTCCTTGCATCGAAATCGAAATAACGAAGAGTGGACTGCTGGAACTCGGCACCGGCCTTCACTTCATGCCTTATGCCGAACTGCTTGGTTACATCCAGCTTGACACCCATTTTCTGCCCTTCGTTCTTCCAATAATCATCTGCAGGAGTATTCGGATACGTGATCCGGATAGCATCATCGAAACTCATATAGTAAGAACGGGCCAGGCTTGTGTCCACAAGCGCTAAATTGACAGTCGGATCTCCCCAGCTCTCAAAATCTTTCCCGTTGATCAGATCATAGGTCTCAGAGTTCCTGCGGAAGAAATTGGCAGCCAGAGTATAGAACATGGTGGGATCCACCGTATGGGTCACATTGATGTATGCGGACATCTCACCATTCTTGGTTTTATCTCCCCTGAGAGGGGTGATGATCAGATCCCTGGGATCGGCTGCCTGTGGATGAGAGGTTGAGTTGGCAAAAGTGCCTCCGACCTTGATCCGGAACGGTTTGAGGTCGAGCAGGACATTTCCATTGAATGTCATTCCTGCGCTG
>CAYXFJ010000176.1:337-5996 GCA_964464265.1 uncultured bacterium | reverse complement strand
CGCAAGATTCGCCTCGCGGGTCAGGGACACAGCGGCGGCGATCTCTTCCTGCGCTGCCGCCGCCCGGGAACCTTCCTGGGGGCACATCGATATACAGATCGAGAGTGTCCCTTACTCTCGTTCCATCCGACGTGGACCAGGAGCCATACGCAGCGACGGTATCCTGATGGAATCCCTCAAACCAGTTGGCATCGCTCATCCTGTTATACACTTGTCCCGCTACAAAGAAACGAAGGTTTTTCATGGACGGCACAATGGGTCCGCCGGCGGTCAGGATGTAATCGTTGTATCCATAAGAATACACCTTGTCCAGGCCGAGGATCTGATAGGAACCCGCATCGTTTTTAAAAGCCCAGAAATCATCACTGATGACTTCAGCGGTGATATTGTACTTGGGCGTGCCTGTCTTGATGGTGGTGCTGGTGATTCCGGACATTTTGCCGCCGAATTCCGCTGTGAAACCGCCTGTCTGCAGCTGGACTTCCTCGATAGCGTTGGAGATGACCGAGACTGCCATATTTCCGTCTACAATCGTGGTCGCATTAACGCCATCAACGTAATAGGCCATTTCATCGCTCCGGCCTCCGCGGACGTGAACTCCGGAGTCATCAATGACACCCGCCATGGTATTGAGAACCTGAGCGACACCGCGGATAGGCATGAGTGCGATGTCCTCAGAACGGAGGTAGTGAATCTCGTTGGTCTCGCTCTTGTCGATCAACGGGCGTTCGGCCACGATCACAACCTCTTCACCTGCGAGTACCACTCTTTCCAGTTCGATATCACGGTAGGTGGTCAAACCGGTATTAACGATAATGTCGGAGATCGTCGTGGTCTTGAAACCCATATAGGTCACGACCAGATTGATCTTTCCTGTGGGCACTCCCATGATGATGTACTCACCATTCATGTTCGAAGCAGCTCCCTGGGAAGAGTTTTCAATCAGAACATTCGCTCCGGCAAGGGGTTCACCGGTTTCCTTATCCGTCACCGTGCCTCGGACCTTTCCGGTGGCTGCCAGGAGAATCCCGGGCACTAGAAGCACGACAACCAGAAGTCCGAGCAAGGATTTGGATAATCTTCTGAATTCCATATAGATGCCTCCTTACATTGTTTTGGCACGCTTCTCTCTGTCAAGCATGGCTTGACACTCCTTTAAAACACCCCCCTTCACCACCCGGCCCTTCTCCTCACTCCCCGCAATCACCTCCTTTCAATTGGTTTTAAAACTTCGGTTCATATGGCGGGAGAATAATCATCGTCTTGATTTCTGTAAAAAAAATAGCCATCAATCCCACAACACATTCTCTTCTTCATGGACGATGGCTTATCTGGTTCCGAGCAGCTCCCTCCTCTGGATTGATGATTTCCCAATCGCAAGTCATCCCAGATCACGACATTGGGAAATATCCGCTCGTGTGTAAGAAAATAAAATGCAATTCCATTTCCCCTTACAAAACTTTGTTCTGCAAGGTAAATGGCTTACGATTTTTCAGTTGAAAAAGTCAATCTTTAAGGAAGGGTTTCTTTTTGCACCTCTCTCCTCTTCCTCATAATAATAAAGAATCTGATTGAATTTGTCAAGTTTTTTTTTAGGCTCTTTTTCTTGCCTGTTTCTGAGGGTAGGAGTACAGCGGTTTTTTATTTTTCAGAATCACCTCCCGGGTGATGACACACTTTTTCACATTCTCCATGGAAGGCAGTTCGTACATGATATCCATCATGGCTTCCTCGAGAATGGACCGCAGAGCCCTGGCTCCCGTCTTTTTCTCTATTGCCAGCCTGACCACCTCTTTCAGCGCATCCTCCTGGAATTCAAGATTCACACCGTCCATCCGGAAAAGATGCTCGTATTGTTTGACAAGCGCATTTTTCGGCTCCAGAAGAATGCGGAGCATGGCCTGTTCGTCCAGCTCGTCCAGGGACGAGCACACAGGCAGCCTGCCGATCAGTTCAGGGATCAGTCCGAACTTCAGAAGATCCTGAGGCTCGATCTGCCGGAGAAGGTCCCCTGTGGTGAATTTGTTCTTGTTTCCGATCTCAGCCCCGAAGCCCATGACCTTTTTCCCTATCCTCTGCGCAACGATCTTTTCAATGCCTTCGAAGGATCCGCCGCATATAAAGAGAATATTCCGGGTGTTGACATTGATCAGCCTCTGTTCCGGATGCTTCCTTCCGCCCTTGGGCGGAACGGAAACGATCGAACCTTCCAGAAGTTTAAGAAGCCCCTGCTGCACTCCTTCCCCTGACACGTCCCTCGTGATCGAGACACTTTCCATTTTTCTCGCGATCTTATCGATCTCGTCGATGTAAACCATGCCGAGCTCAGCTCTGTCGAGTTTATAATCAGCGGCCTGAAGCAGCCTGACCAGCACATTCTCGACATCCTCACCGACGTACCCTGCCTCGGTCAGCGTGGTGGCATCCGCGATGGCAAATGGGACCTCGAGGAACCTGGCCAGAGTCTGGGCTATCAGCGTCTTGCCCGTGCCTGTTGGCCCGGCCAGGAGAATATTGCTTTTATCCAGCTCCACACTCTTCGGATCGCTGTTATTGTTTATTCTCTTGTAATGGTTGTAAACCGCAACGCTGATGGTCTTCTTGGCATGTTCCTGGCCTATCACATAGGCATCCAGCTCGGCCTTGATCTCCACAGGTGTGGGGAGAGGATGGACGATTTTCCCTTTCTGGCGGGATATATCGGACCGGATGATCTCCTCTGCATACCGGACGCACTCATTGCAGATGTTGACACCCGGACCTGTTACCATGGCCTCTATCTCTTCTGAGGATTTCCCGCAAAAGGAGCAGATATACTGTCTTTCGCCGGTCACGATGACTTACCTGGTTTGGGTTTGCTTTTGCGCGTCAGTATTTCATCGATGATCCCGTACTTCAGCGCTTCCTGAGCGGACATGAAGAAATTGCGGTCCGTATCTTTCTGGATCTTTTCCAGGGTCTGTCCCGTATGCTGGGAGAGTATCTCGTTCAAACGCTCCCTCAGGGTCAGTATCTCGCGGGTTTGAATCTCGATGTCCGTGGCCTGTCCCTGAGCGCCTCCCAGCGGCTGATGTATCATGATCCGAGCATGGGGGAGCGCGGAGCGCTTTCCCTTGGTGCCCGCAGCGAGAAGCAGGGCGCCCATGCTCGAGGCCTGACCCATGCAGATGGTCGACACATCGGACCGGACATACTGCATCGTATCATAGATCGCCAGTCCGGATGAAACGTATCCACCCGGCGTGTTCAGGTAAATAAAAATGTCCTTTTCATGATCCTCCGCCTCAAGAAAAAGCAGCTGCGCGATCACGAGGCTAGAGACATTGTCATCGATTCCCGATCCTATGAAAATGATCCTCTCCTTCAGCAGCCGGGAAAAAATATCGTATGCTCTTTCTCCTCTCCCTGTCTGTTCGACAACAATGGGTACCAGACTCATATAGACTCCTGTCCTTTATCGTGTAACCCTTCTATTTTATCTCTTCCCCGCACGACCCTGTCAGCGGGTGAGTATCGGTTGAGGTTCCCTTCCCCCCTTCAGTGTGACTTCTTTGATCTTGTTCTTCCCGATGAGGAAAGAAAGCACTTTTTCTTCTAAAAGTTCCTCTTTCAGTCTTCGTCTCCGGTTCTCATCCTTGAACAGGGAACGTATCTTCTTTTCATCTTTTGCATTATCAGCGGCCATTTTGTCTATCTCGGATCCTATTTCCTCATCTGAAACCGCAAGGGATTCCTGTTCGGCAATTTTGTGCCAGACGAGACGCCATTTGATATTCCAGATCACGAGAGGACGGTTCTCTTTCCTGAATTGTTCCTCGTCCACCTGCCTTCTTCCCTGCTTCTGATAATCCTCCCACAGATCGTCGAGTGTCGTTTCGATCATGGACACAGGCAAAGTAAAATCGTTCCGCTTGATCACTTCGTCGGCCAGCCGGTTTCTCAGCATACGCTCGGCCTCCGCATTCCTGCGGGCTTCGAGTTTTTTCTGTATATCCTTCTCCATATCGGCGACCGACTGATATTCCCCTACTGCCCTGGCGAATTCATCGTTGACCACAGGGAGGATTTTATCCCTGATCGCTTTTATTTTTATGGAATAGTGATCCTCTGTCTCTCTCTGCTTGCCGTCAGGACCTCTTCCGGATTGCGTTATTCTGAACTTCCGGTCTTCCCCTACACCTGCACCCTCGAGCTGGGACTCGATCAGATCCCCGAGCGGTGCCTTTCCCAGCTCGAAACTGCGGTCTTCCCATTTTGTGCCGAGTATAGGAACCCCGGAAGCGTCCATTGCCTGCACATCCCCTTCAACAATACTTCCCTTTCTTGCCGGTCCTGCGGCAGGCTTGATCTCAGCCCTCTGTTCCTGGATGAGCGCAATGGTCTTCTTTACGTCTTCTTCAGTGATCCTGACAATTTCCTTATCCACTTTGATGCCCGTGTACTGTTTCACCTGAACTTCAGGTTCGACTTCCACTTCGACGGTGAATGTGAACGGCTTTCCCTCCTCGAAATTAAGCTGTTGCACTTTGGCCTGTGAGACAACTGCCAGCCTGTTCTCTTCCACGGCTTTCCTGTAATAGATCTGTACAAGCTCATCCGCAGCATCTGCACGGATAGCGTCTGAAAAGACTTTCTCGATCAGGCTGACAGGGGCTTTGCCCTTTCTGAAACCGTCAAGCTTCGCTTTTTTCTGATAGTCCCGCGTGACTTTTTCAGCAACGGGGCCTGTTTCTTCTGCATCCACTTCGATCTCGATCTGTTTCTTCCACGATCCAAGATCGGATATGCGCGTCTTCAATCCATTCTCCTTGTCCGCAAATCACTCTTTGTGCGAGAGGAGGGACTCGAACCCACATGTCCAGAGGACACTAGATCCTAAGTCTAGCGCGTCTGCCAGTTCCGCCACTCTCGCATAGAATTTTTAAGATACGTTTTTATTGCATTAAAATCAATTCCTTATTTCACTCAAATCCATTCATTGTCATTTTTTCTGTCAGCCTCTGATCCACGCAGGAAATGATATCAGAGCTTCTGTAATTTCTTCAGGTTGCTGTCTTTTCCCAGCATCACCAGAACATCGCTGTCTTTGATAACGTAGTCCGCAGTGGGAACGAGAACCACGTTCTTGGGAACCAGTTCCTTGACCACGATCACCTGTACACCGTATTTTCGTCTGAGATCGAGGTCGCCCAGTTTTTTCCCCAGAAGAGAGGTGGGAGGCGAGATTTCCACAATGCTGTACCCTTCTGCCAGAGGTACATGGTCCAGAACATTCTCATGCGTCAGAGTCCATGCGACGCGCAGCGCCATGTCCTTTTCCGGAAAAACGACCTCTGTGGCTCCCAGCATCTCCAGGATTCTCCCGTGATCTTCACTCAGAGCCTTGGAAATGATCTTCCGGACTTTCATCTCCTTGAGATGCATGGTGGCCAGGAGGCTGGACTCTATCTCACCGAGGCTCACGATCACGCCATCCATATCCTGTACACCCAGACGTCTCAGTGTTTCTTTGTCCGTGGCATCGGCAATTACAGCCTTGCTGACGATGTTTTTGATCTTCTCGATCTTGGCCTCATCGATGTCAATAGCCAGAACGTCCATTCCCTCCCTGGCAAGCTCGAAAGTGATGGCATATCCGAAACTCCTCATTCCTATTACC
>CAYXFJ010000176.1:0-214 GCA_964464265.1 uncultured bacterium | reverse complement strand
GCGTCCTACAAACATCAAAATGGTGATCAGAACACGTCCTGTAGTTGAAAGCTGCGGGGTCATCCCCATGGAAAGACCTACAGTACCGAAAGCCGAAACGGATTCAAAAAGAACCTCTATCACCAGCCCGCGGCTTTCCCCGGGACAGAGGCTCCCTTGTTCAGAGATCAGCAGGCCGAAACAAATCGTTCCGATAATCAGAGCTGCACCGAAC
>CAYXFJ010000175.1:0-6549 GCA_964464265.1 uncultured bacterium | reverse complement strand
AGAAGCGTGCAGCACGCATTGCTCAATTCACCGATATTAATGGTATTGAAACCTGCTGTTCTCGCGGTGACTGACTGGAAAAAAGAGATCAGGACTTTTGTGGAAAACGGTTTCCCGCTGAGAGCATGTCCTGATTCGATCAAATAAAAGATCAGAGCTCCGCTGAGTATCAGAACGAGTGACACGCAGATGACTACCCTGGAGTGAATTGTCAGGTGACGGACCGGCTTTCTTCCGCGAAACAGACGGTTATAAACCTCCACGAGTGTGACCAAACCTATGCCACCGAGAATGATCAGAACCATGATAGTGACATTCAGGTCCGTCTGGTCCTGGAAGGGCTCTAAACTTGCGGTGTACAGGCTGAAGCCTGCATTGCAGAAAGCCGAGACGCTGTGAAAAAGTCCGTGGTAAACTGCCCTGACAATGGGATACCCCCTGACCCAGAAAATCAGGGTCAGAATGATCCAGCCTGCTCCTTCGATAACGAATACGAGACGCATGATCTGCTTCAGGACACTTCTGATATTCATGGTATGATCCATGCCGAGGCTGCTGTCCAGTGCCTCTCTCTGCCGCAGGGTGGCCTTTCTGCCCAGAAGATAGATGAAAAAGGTGGAAAAGGTCATGATGCCCAGACCTCCAGCCTGGATCAGAATGAGAAGCACTCCCTGTCCGAAGGGAGTAAGCTGAGTGCTCACGTCGAGAACGGACAATCCTGTGACGCAAGTCGCAGAGGTGGCTGTAAAAAGAGCATCTATGAAAGAAAGGGGCCTTTCTGTGGCCGATATCTGCAGGGATAAAAGAAGAGTACCGGTAAAGATGATGAATAGAAAGCTGATGGCGATCATCTGAGTAGGACTCAGAGATACAAGCTCTCCTGCAGTGGATTTTCTAAGCCATTTGGGTTTCACAGAGATTTTACTCCGGTCGAACGCGCAGTGTCCGGTTTGTCCGGCCACATTTTCTCAGACTTCAACCGGACATGCTTGATGCGCTGTCCGTGCACTTTTTCCACGATCATCAGCCAGTGTTTGTACCGCACCTCATCCTTGTCATTGGGGATTCTTCCCAGGAGAGCAAAAATGAATCCGCCGAGGCTTTCATAATCCTCCTCAGCCGGGATATCCAGACCGAGCCTCTCGTTCAGTTCTTCTATGCTGACTTTAGCATCCGCAATCCAGGTAGTTCCATCCAGTTTGTGTACGAGCGGCTTTTCACGGTCATGCTCATCCCGTATATCACCGACGATCTCCTCAAGGACATCTTCCAGAGTAATCAAACCAGCCGTTCCGCCGTATTCATCCACAACGATCGCCATATGGAGCCGTTCTTTCTGAAATTCACGGAGCAGTTCGTCGATCATCTTGCTCTCCGGAACGAAATAGGTTTTTCGGACCAGTTCTTCGAGCGGAGGTATCTGTTTTCCCCTTCTCATGTAGGGAAGGAGATCTTTGATCACGAGTATTCCGATAATATTGTCTATGGTCTCTTTATAAACCGGAATTCTGGTATGTCTCTTGTCCTTGACGGTCTGCAATACCTCGTTCATCGTGGTATTCTCGTCCAGACATACCATGTCCATCCGCGGGACCATGATTTCCTTGACCGTGGTATCCCTGAATTCGAATAAGGAGTGAATCATCTCCCTTTCGATCTTGCTCAGCGTTCCTTTCTCCTCGCCCATCTTGAAAAGGGTTTTCAGTTCTTCTTCATCCCCGAACGCTTTTTCTTTACTTATGCCGAGCAGGTTCGAAATGCCTCCGGTCGCCTTCTCGAAAATGAAGGATACCGGTTTCAGCAGGGTCACTATCCAGGTCAGCGGCAGAGAGACACCCAGAGCGAACGTTTTCGCCTGCCTGACAGCGAAGACCTTGGGAGAAACCTCACTGAAAACAAGAAGAACCAGTGTCATCACAACGATCTCTGCAATCATGCTCCCATGCACACCGGATTCCGGATGGATTATGAAACGTCCGGTGAACAGGGCAGCAATGGTGGCAGCCCCCACATTCACGGCCGTATTGCCTATCAGGATAGTCAGGAGAAGACGCCCCGGCCTGTCCATGAGCTTCAGTGCGCGCAGAACATTTCCCGATGGATGGGTCTCTTCACGCATCCGCCTCAGGTCCAATGGGGTCAGAGAAAAGTAGGCCGATTCGGAACCGGAAAAGAACGCGGAAAAAACCAGCAGGATAATGAAGATTATAATGTACAGAATCATTGTGACATCCAAAGGTGATCATTCCTCCTCAATGTCCCGAAATATGAGTCCAATTCATTGATTTGTTACACCCTTGCTTTCAGGAGTATGCCTGCCCAGATAGAAGTCTTCCTTTTTCCGCATCTTCTGAGACTGAGCGGCTGTACTATCCCCGAATCCGGCAAGATGCAGCATCCCATGTATCACGAGGCGCGCCATCTCTTCCTTTTTACACGTACCATATTCCCCGGCCTGTTCTTGAGCCCTGTCCACACTGATATAAATTTCACCCCATACATCCTCTTCTCCAAGAGGGAACACGATGACATCCGTTGGCCTGTCCCTGTGCAGGAAACGTTCGTTGAGTTCCCGGATCCGTGCATCTCCCACCAGTATAATGGAAACCTGCCCGGGCGGCAAGTATTCTTCCCCTCCGGCAACATCCTCTGCGATCTCTTGTATCCACAGCGAAGGAAAACGGGGATATCGTTTTTCTCTGTATACTTTTACTGTCATGGGTTACCGTAAATTCCGGGCTTCCGGATGAAAATTTCAAAGCCTCTGATTTTTTCCCTTTCCACTCTGTCCCGGGAACCTGAGACATTCACCTGTCGCTCCGGAACAGATACCCTACTCTTCCCCTTCTTTGTCCGGATATTCCACTCTTGTATGAAAGACGCCAGCCAGAATCATCAAAAAGCTTTCCTTAATGCGGTCAAGATCCTTCAGGGTCAGCGGGGATTCATCCATCTGACCTTCCTTGAATCTGGAATCCACCAGATCCTCGACCACACCTTTCAGACGGCTGTGAGTCGGATCTTTCAGCGCTCTGGCAGAAGCTTCCACAGCATCCGCCAGCATGACAATAGCCGCCTCTTTGGTCTGCGGTTTGGGTCCGGGGTACCGGTAATCCTCAGCGCTCACATCCCCTGAATCGTTCTTGCTCATTGCCTTCTGATAAAAGAAAGACATCACTGTAGTGCCGTGATGCTGAATGATCATGTCTTTTATTGCCTGGGGAAGTTTGTACTGATCGGCCAGCTCAAGCCCGCTCTTGACATGGTTCATCAATATGAGAGCGCTCATCCTGGGATTTAACTTGTTGTGGGGATTTCTTTCCTCAATCTGATTTTCGACAAAATACTCCGCCTTCTCGATCTTCCCGATATCATGATAGTAGGAGCCCACCCTGGCCAGAAGGGAATTGGCACTTACTGCCTGTGATGCGGCTTCTGCAAGATTCCCGACCGTTATGGAATGATGATACGTTCCGGATGCCTCCATCGAGAGACGTTTGAGCAGAGGATGGTTAAGATTGGAAAGCTCAAGAAGAGTGAAATCCGTTGTAATTCCGAAAACCGATTCGATAAGCGGAAGCAGCCCGTACACCACGATGGGCGTGAACAATCCGTTCGCCGCACCTGCCGGCCAGTCCCGGATGATCTCCCTCAGGGGAATGAACCTTATAAATCCCATGATCAAAATAACGATGATATAAGTGCCTGCCAGAGACAGTATCGTGTGTATCACCTGGCTCCGGTCGCGCAGACGGCTGATGGTAATGACACCGATAACACCTGCAATGAAGGAAACCACTGTCAGATTGTATTCATTTCCCCATATTCCGCCCACCAGAACGCTGAGCACCGCTGCACCTGCATAACCCGTTTTTAAATCGAAAAGCGTTGCCAGCAGCATCGCACCCAGGGCTGCAGGAACCAGATACTCGGAAGCATCCAGACGCCGGATAAGAAAAGTAGCACCGCAAACGATCAGTACGATCAGAGCAATCAGAAGCAATGTTCCTGTCTCTTTCAGGATATCAGGTACCTGCAACCGGATGATCAAGGCAAGCATGGCTAACAGTATGAAAACAAATACCGCTTTTGCTATAAAATGAACAATCCGTCTCAGCCCTCCCTCCTGCATTCCCCTTTCAGCCATGGCCGTCGAAAGAGAGACGAGTTCTTTTCTGATTTCCGGAGTGATTCTCTCGTTGCGGTCCACTATTTTTTCATTTTCATATACAAAACCTGTGCTGAGAGGCACCATGGCTTCCACTTCTGCCACTTTCTGCTGATACATCTGCTCATCGAAAATGAGATTCGGCCTGAGAAAAAAGTTTACAATACTGTACCCGATCTGCGCCATATACTTCTGTCTGGGATAGTCCTGCTGCATCTGTATCGCTGCTTTTGTCTTGGCTGCAGAAATGTCGTTGAAATCCTCTATGGGGTGTTCGATCATTTGATCATTTTCGATAACGATGATGCGTTTGTTCGGATTGGTGATGCGATCCCGGGCGATATCCATCACGCCCACGCCAAGGATATCCCTTGCCGTCCTCTTGGCCCGGGTGTGAAGATCAGAGAGGAGCTGCCTGCTTAAACGTCCAGCCGGATTGACGAGATCGGAGAGATAAACCGTATCCACGACGCCGAGGTTGTATCTGCTGAACAGAGAATCCCTGAGTGCAGACATCCTGCCTGGATTTTGAGCCACTATCTGGCGCGTCCGTTCCAGCTCCCTGAAGAACAGGTCCATCTGGCGGGCCAATTCATCAGCCCGCATGCGATCCAGATGAAAGATGCGGTACACATCCCTCACCGCCAGTTCGCGGTCGCGCCGCACCTCTTCAGGGTTCTTCAGAATTTCAAAATTGAACGGAGCTACGACCCGCCGTGTGCTGATGCTGCCTTCCTTCATATCCGCGAACTGAAGGGACTTTCCCCCCGGGAACATGAGCACAAGGGAAAAAAGGAGAAGGACGCCGATCAGCCAACGCATCCAGAGCGGAGACTCCGCCTTTCCATTCCTTTTAGACCGGCTATTCTTCCTGAATCCGGATTTGAGCAATTTCCATCTGTTCAAAATCATTCTTTCAAGTTCTCTGTATGATTATCCTCAAAATCCTCATAAGCCTGTATGATTTTCTTGACGAGTGCATGCCGTACAACATCCTCCCGGTCCAGAGTAACAAAAGCGATACCTTCCACTCCGCGGAGTATACCCTGGATCTGGACAAGACCGGATACCATATGACCTGGAAGATCTATCTGGGTAATGTCGCCGGTCACTATTGCCCGGGACCGGAGACCCAGCCTCGTCAGAAACATTTTCATCTGCATGGGAGATGTATTCTGGGCTTCATCAAGAATGACAAAGGCGTCGTTCAGGGTCCTGCCCCGCATGTAAGCAAGCGGCACGATTTCGATGATTTTCCTTTCAACGTATTTCTGAAGCTGATCTGCGGGAAGCATCTCGAACAGTGCATCCGTCAGTGGTCTCAAATAAGGATCCACCTTCTCCATCAGGTCACCGGGCAGAAAACCGAGGCTTTCGCCTGCTTCGATGGCGGGCCGCGCAAGGACGATGCGTTCGACTTCCTTCTCTTTCAACCGGGCAAGAGCCATCGCCACAGCCAGATAGGTCTTTCCGGTACCCGCGGGTCCTATCACGAAAACAATATCATGGTCAGCCACGGCCGAGACATAGGTTTTCTGGCCTTTTGTTTTCGGTTTGATAAGGCCTTTTTTCCCGTACAGAAGGATCCGGTCATCGCCATGCATATCACGCGACACCTCTCCGCCCCCGGCCCTGACCAGATCGATGACAGTGCTGATATCTTCCTTGTCCAGACGTCCGTTACGGTTCAGAAGAAATATCAATTCCGCAAAAACACGTTCAACGGTTTCCAGATCATTCTCACCGGAAATGATAATTTCGTCGCCCCTCACCACAACGCTTGATTCGAACGCATCCTCGATCATGTGTAGATATTCGTCATGGGAACCCAGCAGCTGGAGCTGATCAACACCCTTGATGGATAGTTTTATCTGATTCTTCATTCCTGTCATGTATAAAAAAAGCTCTCAGCCCATGATGTTCATCATGCGACGGAGAGCTTTATCCTATTGTCGAGACATCAATTTACACTGTATTGACCTGAGTTTGCGATTATACAAACCCTTTCGATCAATCCCTATTTATTCGGTATCGTCAAAACCTGATACGGATATATGAGATTGGGATTTTCAATGATATCCTTGTTGGCCTCGTACAGTTTTGTCCATTTGGTGGGATCGCCCAGTACCTGCGCGGCACCTGCAATCTTCTGGAGGTAATCTCCCTTGGCCACCAGATATTCGTTAAGAGCCACGCCTCTCGGTATATTGAAAATCTGCTCCGCATAGATCAGGTCCGGATCTTTGATCTGATCTTTGTTCGTATTGTAAATCCGGATCCACTGATAGGGATATGCATAGATCTTTTCTTTACCGGCGATTCCCCACAGATGATCGCCTTTTACGACCGAATACTGATCGTAGATATTGGTCGGAACTTTT
>CAYXFJ010000174.1:3131-6555 GCA_964464265.1 uncultured bacterium | reverse complement strand
CTGGCCAACCGTATCGACTTTCCGGGGACGATGGTTGGCCTGATTGATGCAGAAATGCGCCTTTCAGGTCCTCCAGAGAACCTGTTGATCTACACAAGAGTCTGTTTCCCCACAATCCGTTTGGACGATATCCTTGTTCAGAATGGTGAGATGGAAAGCTGTTATTCAAACGGGAGAATGGAATTGAAGAGGATGTCAATGGAGACTTTTGGAGGTACGGTTTATGGAAATGGCTGGCTTGAAACCGGAGAAGCGTTTGACCACCATCTTGAGCTTTCCATTCACCAAATCGGTCTGTCTGATGTAATGCAGTATATCTATCGTAAGAGTTCGCCCTACAGTGGAGCCATCACCGGCTCCTTCAAATCGGAGGGAGGAATCCGCGATCCAGGCTCCATGATGATGTCGGCCCGGATGGATGGAACGGATCTTTTTCTTCAGGACCGTGCATTATCCGACTTTCATGCGGACTTCCTTCTCCGGTCAGGTAAAGCAAGACTCTCGATCGTTCATGAGGAATCCAGGATTGTGAGTGAGGGAATGATCACGCGAGGCGGATTGCAGGGAGACTTTTCAGTGAATATCCCGCTCTTGGAGATATATGCCGGTCTGGTGAACGTGAAGAGGCTTTCAGGTGCAGTAATGCTCAGGGGGCAATTTGCAGGTACGCTCACGGAGCCGGAAATGAACTGCATGGCCGAGGGTCGCGGGCTGGTTTATCAAGGTCTTCCCGTAGACTCTTTGGATTTTTTTCTCTCATACCGTAACAAAAAATTCCATTTTCAAGATTTGAAAATTAGAGGCAGTATTGCCCGTATCGATTCCTCATCACCGCCATTTGATCTGAGGCAACTCAGGGGAGGAATGCGATATCAGGCTGATGTGTCGGGAAATCAGGACAGTCTTACCGGTACAGCGGAACTCCGAATGGAACACATCGAATGGAACCGTTTCCATTTCGATGAAAGCCGTTTTCGGTTTTCTCTTGAGGACGGTACGATCAGGCTCGTGGACGGGTTTCTTTCCCATGAAAGCGATTTGGTTTTTCTGGAGGCAGAATATCGGATCCCGGAGTCCAGAGGAACGGTCTTTTTGAAAATGGGTTCGAATATGAATAAATGGCCGGGTAAGAAGACATGGGAACTGTATGAGAATATGGATATGTTATCCTTCAAGAATTTCACTGAAAATGATGGTAGTATGGTCATTCTTTTCCAGCAGACAGAGGGATCCTGGAAGGTCGCGGGATCGGCTTCTGCTCTCGATCTCGCGATAGCGGGATGTTTTTTCGTTGGTCTTCCCAAAATCGGAGGAAGTACGGACTTTCGGGCGAATGCCAGATTATACAGTGAAGGAATGCCCGAGGCAGAACTTTATCTGTCCGTGAACAGACCCATGATAGAGGGCATAGAGGCGGATTCGATGTATCTTCATGTTCTGTTCGATCAATATGTATATCTCGATTCCGCTGTTCTTTATGCACCGGGAGGCAAATCATGGATGGAAGGCGATCTGGATTTTTCGGGAATAGAGTCCGGCGAATTGCTCATAAACGAAGAATGTGCGACCCATGGACGCGCTCAGATAACGGATCTGAATGTGGGCATTTTGAAACCGGTTATGGATCCAAACATGGACGTTCAGGGCAATTTGAATGCATCAGTTTCATGGAATGGATTTCTGGGAGCTCCAGGCCTGAAGGGGAATATTTCACTCACAGACGGATATATTCAGAGGTCGGGCAGTTCGATACCGATGCGCGTAGATACAATAGAGGTCAGTATCGCGGATTCCATGTTCACGATCAGGAAATTGTCAGGATCGGTGGATGAACTCCCTGTCAGGGCACTGGGTACAGTTGTCTATTCCACAGAAGAATATGTTCGGACGGATTTTCAGGTTTATTTGTTCGGGATCCTTGTGTTTTCTGCAGAGGGAACAATCGGTCATGATTCCATTTCCATGAGGATGAAAACCGACAATTTTAATCTCTCTCTTATACAACCTTTTTTCCCTGTAATCGATAAATTACATGGCGAACTTATAAGTGATTTGAAGATTGAAGGACCTGCGAAAAATCCATCTGTAGCAGGCGAGGTCGTAGTCCGGAAAGTTACCTTCCGGTCGCGTTTGCTTGATGAGGCCATAACGGACGGAACCTTTAAAATCAGGTTGACACCGGGTCAGCTTCATCTCGATTCGTTAATCGTTCCGATTGATAAGGGCATACTCTCCGGGAACGGTACCCTGACTTATACCAGTCTGAAGGTGCAGGATTTCCTTTTTACCGTACAGGCTGAGAAGATCAAATTGAGTCGTCCAAAAATATTTATAGCCAACATTCAGAAAGCGGATATTACCTTTCAGAGGCTGAAAGACGCGAAATCCCTGTCCGGGGATATCATACTTGGAGAATCGAAAATTACAGTGGATTTTCCACCGAGGACATTGCTCTCTTTACTGAACAGAATTGAAAAACCTTCAAAACCAATATCATCGTGGCTGAAGGAGACTCCGGTAAGTATCCGGATAAGAGCAAGCGATAGAATCTGGCTCGATAACAATCTTGCACGTCTGAGAATGCGGTCGGAACTCGAAATGATAGGAACCCTGGCAAAGCCAGTTATTACCGGGCGGTTGAGTGTCGAGGAGGGATATGCCCTGTACCTCGACCGAAAGTTCAAGGTCGAACGCGGTATTCTGGATTTTCTCAATCCGTATCAAACAGAACCTGTGATTGATCTGAAGGCTGTCGCCAATATCAAAAACTATCAGACTATGACCAATATTCCCTATAATGTCACTCTGGGTATTAAGGGGCCGCTCAACCAGGCAGTGGTTACGCTGGAATCCGATCCATACCTGGACAGATCCAACATCATAGCACTTTTGACCCTCGGAATAACCCGTGAACAGCTGAGTGGAAAGACGAGTGAGAGTATGGGGGGATCTTTGGGCGAAGCACTGCAGCAAAGGATGGAGCTGCTTTCCAGTCGCAGTATTCTTGGGTTCGCTTCCCAGAAATTCGGAAATCTGTTCGGTCTGCAGCAGGTGACAATCGAGGGCAATTTGTTCCGTTTCGGGAAATCGTGGGGTCCACAGCTGCTGGCAACAAAGAAACTAACGGAGAAGATGGAAATCACCTATTCGACCACGGTTGGCTATATGAATCAACAGAATGTACGTCTCGATTACCGTTTGTCCAGCCTGTTCACTCTTCAGGGGCAGACGGATCAACGTGGACAATCAGGGCTGGATCTGAAATATCATATCAAGTTCTAATCACGGAAACACTCTGATTGGCAGGAGGACATGAAGTTCATAGCATGGTTGCTGAATGAGTAAAATGAAAAAAATATTCGTGTCTCTCTTTTTACTGTGTATCGGTATCACGCCTCTTCATTCCGGCGCAGGCAGCCGCCTG
>CAYXFJ010000174.1:1180-3107 GCA_964464265.1 uncultured bacterium | reverse complement strand
ATGTTCGGGTTGAAGGTACCAATGCTTTTACCGAAGCCAGGCTGTACAGACTCATGATATCACGACCATCAAAACTGCTGAAATCTTACTATTATCAACCTTCCATTTTCCATGACGATATGAACAGTCTTGAACTCTTTTACCGGCAGAACGGATACCTTGAAGCCAGGATTATTGAGTACGATGTTCGAATCGACAGTGTTCATCACCGCGTATATATCCGGATCAATATCGATGAAGGGGAACCGACACTTGTTGAAGGAGTCGGGATTTTTGGAAATCAATATTTTAATGATGCTGAACTGTTACGACTGATTCCCATCAAATCCGAAACGCGACTTATGGAGAAAGAGGTCGAAATATCAACCCTGGCTCTGTTGAAGCGCTATGCGGACAGCGGATTTATCGAAACAACTGTTCATCCGGAGATCCGGGTAAACAGTGAGTCCCATCGCGCACTAGTTGATTTCATTATCATAGAAAGAACCCGGTTTTTAAACGGAGAAAACCATCTGGTGGGTCTAAAGAAGACACATCCGAAAGTTGTCCAAAGAGAGCTTCTGTTTAAGGCCGGAGAGTTCGTGGATTATTCGAAGTTTCTGGAATCCCAGAGTCGATTATACCTTACAGGCCTTTTTCAGAGTGTTTTCCTGCAACCAGTACCGCCGATGAATGGAGATTCTCTGGTCAAAGATATCCGTATTGAGCTTCTGGAAAACAAGTACAGGGAGTTCAATGTGTCTATTGGTTATGGAACCCTGGACAAACTTCGTGGGAAAATGGAGATTTACAGCACCAATCTAAGGGGATATGGCCGCAAGGCCGGACTGAACACCAAACTTAGCTTTATTCAACAGGAAGTTGAGCTGGCATATACCGAACCCTGTACATTCGGTAGCAGATGGAGAACAGATCTGAATCTGATAGCGGGGTATCAGGATGAGCCGGGATACAGTCTGAGGAGGGCATTGGTCAGAGCAACTGTGGGTAGACAATTTCTGTCCCGATCGAATTTCAACCTGTCCTACAGGCGGGAGCAGTCCTCTTTCAGGAAGGTAAAAGTCAAAGAGGTGCCGATAACACAGAATCCCAGTGTCCAGAGTCTGAAATTGTCTCTCATTCTTGAGAACAGGGATAACATTTTTGAAACCCGAAAAGGGTTGTATCTGGAATTGAACCAGGAGATCGGCGGACATTATTTTCAGAACATGCCGAGATTCATGAAGTCGTCGGTGAAATTCAAGTACTTTAAGAGTACCGGAATGTTTATACTGGGTACGGCAATAGACGTCGGTTGGATGAAGGCCGAGGGAGGCCTATCCGCCATTCCACTTCAGGAACGATTTTATACCGGCGGGCCCAATTCCATCCGCGGATTCGGTTATGAACAGGTCGGGCCGCTCGATAGCCAGGGCACTCCATCAGGTGGTTGTGCCAGAATCGTATGGAATTGTCTTGAAATCCGAAGGCATCTTTATAAAATGATCGGGATGACTTTCTTCCTGGATGCGGGAAATGTATGGAGAGGACTGGATGAGGTCAGATTGAATTCTCTTCGGTTATCCCCGGGAGTAGGCCTGAGATTCGATACGCCGATCGGTGTGGCGCGTCTGGATCTTGGGATTAATGTTGACAGGCGAATCGGGGAAAAACAGTTCCGATGGGTGTTTAACATCGGCCAGATGTTCTGAATTCGGTCGGGAACAGGCCGGGATTCAGACGCGCTTCAATAAAGGATATATGGGCAATTTTGGAGGAAATCCTGTCTAAGAATTAAGGCAGTATTATTGGTTTTAAAATTGCTGGTTTGAAAAGCTAATTTACATTGACATTTTATTAAAAAGGACTTATTATTTATAAAACCCGTACAAACAAAATCGTAACAATAAATCACAGGAGCAGGTAAAATGGCTGAAAAGAAAAATGT
>CAYXFJ010000174.1:0-1080 GCA_964464265.1 uncultured bacterium | reverse complement strand
CTGAAAAAACCGGGAAAAAACTGGAGAGAAGGGATTTTCTCCAGGGGCTGGCTACCGTGCCGGTCCTGGGAGCTTTCGGTCTTGCCCTTTACCAGCAGGTCAAGTACGATAATGCTCAAAAAGCGGCCAAACTTGGAACTCCGAAGGTATATCCTGAAGACCTCAAGGAACTTCAGGTTGCTCTTCTGGGTATGGGAGCCCAGGGCGAGGTATTACTCAATGCGATGCTCAAGATACCCGGCCTGAAGTTCAGGGCTGTCTGTGATATCTGGACGGAATACAGTCTGAGAAAGACTGTGAATCTTCTCAAGAAGTACAATTTCGAAGTCAACGGTTATGAAGACTACAGGGAGATGCTGGAAAAGGAGAAAAATCTCGACGCTGTGATCATTGCCACACCGGATTTCTGGCATGCCCGGCACGCTGTGGATTTTCTCAAGGCTGGCGTGAATGTGTACTGCGAAAAGGAAATGTCCAACACGCTGGAAGGTGCCCGGCAGATGGTTCTTGCGGCCAGGGAATCCGGAAAGCTGCTTCAGATCGGACATCAGCGTCGGAGCCATCCGCGATACCTGCACTGCTATGAGAAAATAATAAAGGAAGCCAAACTGCTTGGCAGGATTGTTACGGTGAACGGACAGTGGAACCGTTCTGCAGGTCCGGATCTCGGATGGGCACAGAGGTATGAGATACCGTCAGCACGCCTTGCGAAATACGGGTTCAAATCCATGGAGCAGTTCAGGAACTGGCGGTGGTACAGGGGGCTGGGTGGCGGTCCTATCGTGGATCTGGGTTCCCATCAGATCGATATCTACAACTGGTTCCTCGAGGCAAAACCAAAGACCGTCATTGCAAGCGGAGGCACGGATTACTATGACAAGACCACTCATGAATGGTACGATACGGTCATGACCGTACTTGAATACGAAACCAAACAAGGAATGGTCAGGGCTTATTACCAGACGCAGACCACGAACAGCAGCCAGGGCTATTTCGAGAACTTCATGGGTGATAAAGGGACGCTGGTCCTTTCTGAGTCCGAAGTGGGTTATCCCGGGAATGTCTTCCGGCAGCCGGAAG
>CAYXFJ010000173.1:0-6581 GCA_964464265.1 uncultured bacterium | reverse complement strand
CCCTGAAGCGCGTCAGGGGGTGGCAGTAGACGAGCATTTTTTTTATGCGGTTGATTCGAGGGGAGTCGCGAAATATGAAAAGAAAACGGGTAAAAAGGTCCTTTCCTGGAAGGAATCTGAAGACGGACCGGTCATTCATCTTGACAGCGGAGTCATTGTTGACGGCAAGCTCTTATGCGCCCATTCCAATTATCCTGGAGTTCCCATGACGAGTTCTGTGGAAATCTGGGATTGCGGAACACTTGATCATATAGAATCGCACAGTTTTGGAATCCAGTGGGGTTCCTGTACATGGATAGACCGTCATAATGGATCCTGGTGGGCCGTTTTTGCTCATTACAATAAACTGGAAGCGCAAACCCACACGGATAATACCCATACAACCCTGATCAAATTCAACGATGACTGGCAGGCGATGGAATCCTGGGTGTATCCTGAATCGCTCATAGAGCGCTTCGATGGGATGAGCAATTCAGGAGGGTCCTGGGGTCCGGACGGCCGTCTTTATCTCACCGGCCATGACAGAAAAGAGCTCTATGCGGTCAGCCTGCCCGGAGCCGGATCTGTCCTGGTGCTGGAAGAAATCATCCAGGTGCCAAATGAGGGTCAGGGCATTGCATGGGATCATGACGGAATTCTGTATACGATCCGGAAAAGTGAAAGGGAGGTTGTTGTATTGAAATGGATCCATAATATGGAAGCATCGGAACCGGCGATACAAAAGGACCATTAAGGTATTATTTCTTATCGTGAAAATTGAGAAGAATTTTTTCATCGAACGCAAAGTTAAGATCTGTGAAATCAATCGATCACCTGAATGATCTGAAGTTAACCATAAGGATAATAAATGAAAAAAATCAACTGTAGAGCTGCAGGCTTTCTGGCCGTGTTCTTCTGCGCATATGTTCTGACGGCACAGGCGCAGAACTTCTTACAGGAGAAGAAAGTCGGTCCGCAGCCCGATGGAAGCATACTCGTTCCAACCAATCAATTGCTGCGGCCGGCCGGACTTCAGGTTCATTTCCCCGGCAGGCCCGTGGATCTCGCCCTGACCCCGGACGAGAAATTCCTGCTCGTTAAAAACTGGAAATCGCTTGACCTGATCAGGATCAATGACAGAACCATCCTGCAGTCTCTGCCTTATGGCCGGAGCGGTGCCTCTTTTACAGGTATCTGTCTTTCAAAGGATGGACGTAAAGTTTATATAACCGAGGGGAGAGACCGCATCCATGTGGCGGTGCTCGACAGGAATATCCTCCACTGGGATAAGCCGATCATGCTGCCGAAGCCTTCCATCGGGGGCAATCCGGTCCCCGGAGGGCTGGCACTGAATGAGAGAGAGGACAGGGTCTATGTCACTCTGAGCAGAAACAATTCCCTGGCCGTGGTCAGTTTTGCTGACACATCCGTGGAGGAAATACCCGTTGGTATTGCACCTTACGAGGTCATTCTTCTGTCGGAGAGAAAAGCTTATGTAAGCAACTGGGGCGGCCGCAAGCCCCTGGAAGGGGAGTCCTCCTACAACACTTCCGGCAGCCAGGTGCTTGTGGATCCAAAAACAGGGATCGCAAACAATGGCACCGTCTCGGTTGTCGATCTGGAGCAACGAATGGGAATAAAGGAAATCGAGGGCGGCCTGCATCCTTCGGGGATGGTGCTGAGTCCTGACCGTAAACAGCTGTATGTTGCATGCGCCAACAGCGACATTGTGACGGTCATTGATACGGATTCAGATCAGGTAATAGAAAATATTTCAGTGCGAATGCATAAAAACCTCCCGTTCGGCAGCGGTCCGAATGCACTGGCCGTTTCTCCGGACGGGAAGGTTCTCTATGTTGCGAACGGAGCGGATAATGCAATCTGTACTATCGAGATCGGAACTCCTTACCGGCTGACAGGATACATACCCACGGGCTGGTATCCGGGTTCGGTCATACTGGATAAATCCGGCAAAACTCTCTTTGTGGCGAATATCAAAGGTACAGGTTCACGGAACCAGAAAGTCAACAGGGTCGGATACAATTCCCATGACCATATGGGAAGCATTTCCATTATTTCTCATCCGTCCATGCGGGAGCTAAGGGATATGACGGAGATTGTTTATCAGAACAATTCCTATGCGCAGATGCTGGTAAAGGAATTTCAGGTAATAAGGAAAGCCAGGAAAGTGCCTGTACCTCTGCTGCCGAATGAAACTTCCGTCTTCAAACATGTGGTGTATATCATCAAGGAAAACCGGACGTATGATCAGGTCTTCGGCGATATGCCGCAGGGGGACGGGGATACCAGCCTGGTTCTTTTCGGCCGTGAAGTGACGCCGAACCATCACCTGCTTGCCGAAACGTTTGTGTTAATGGACAATTTTTACTGCAGCGGTGTCCTGAGCGCTGACGGGCATCAGTGGACAGATGAAGCTTATGTGACCGACTATATTGAAAAGTTTTTTGGTGATTTTGCCCGCAGCTATCCCTATGATGGGAATGATGCTCTGGCCTACGCCAGTTCGGGTTTTATCTGGGATCAGGTCCTGAACAAAGGATTGGCCTTCCGCGATTACGGAGAATTCGTGGATGCTGTTATTGAGCCTGAGGATGCGACATTTACGGATATCTACAACGATTTTCTGGGCGGTACAAAAAAGATAAAGATACAGGCAAAAGCAAACCTTGAACAGCTCGAACCTTACCTGTGTCCCACATTCGTCGGATTTCCCAATACCGTGCCGGACGTGTACCGCGCGAAGGAATTTCTCAAAGAACTTGAAGGATTTGAAAAAAACGGCGGCTTCCCGAATTTCATCATCATGCTTTTACCAAATGACCATACCTCGGGCACACGTCCGGGCAGGCCCACTCCGCGGGCAGCTGTGGCAGATAATGACCTTGCCCTGGGGCAGATTGTCGAAGCGGTCTCAAACAGCAGATTCTGGAAGGAAACCTGCATTTTCGTCACAGAAGACGATCCCCAGGACGGCCTGGATCATGTGGACGGACACAGAACCGTGGGTATGGTCATCAGTCCTTATACTAAACGAGGTGAGGTAGTATCCGCGTATTATTCCCAGATCAACATGATCCGTACCATGGAGAATATTCTTGGCGTCCCTCCGATGAATCAATTCGATCTTGCAGCCGGGCCCATGTCGGATTGTTTCACCGGTAAACCGGATTTCACTCCTTACCGGGCGGTCAGGAATAACATCCGCCTCGATGAATTGAACCTGGCACTTGAGGATCTGGAAGGCGACAGGCTTTACTGGGCCATGAAATCTTTGGAGCAGGATCTGGAAGACGTGGACCGGATCAAAGAAGATGTTTTCAACCGGATCATCTGGCATGCGGTCAGGGGATATGACCGGCCTTATCCGGTACTGTCGAACTGATGATAATTGAGGTCATTCATCTGCGGAGATCCTGATATGCGAAAAAACATGCTGGTATCCACATGTCTCATTCTGTTCAGCGCATCTTTCTGTTTTGCCCGGAATGTCCAGCTGATCGATGGATGGTATTACATCGGCGGGGAAAAATTCTTTGTAAAAGGATTGGGGTACGAAACCCACACCCGGCCCGGACAGGTTTCATGGGTTTATTCTTTTGATCCTGACCTGATACAATTCGATCTGGACCGCATCAAACAGGCAGGTTTCAATACTCTGAGAACATGGGGTGCGATGAGCGAGGATGAACTTCAACTTGTGGAGCAATCCGGTCTCAAGATCCTGTTCGGGATCTGGATCGATCCCCACGGCGATTTCGGAGATCCGGGTTTCGTGACTACAGCCCTGGGTCATGTCGAGGAGGTGTTAAAATATTCGTCGAAATATCATTCGATCATCGGATATCTCATCATGAATGAGCCGCTGGTGGAAGATATTTTCAATGCCGGCGCCCAGTCCACATCCGATCTGTGGGAATCGGTATTCAATCTGATACACGAAAAACATCCCGGAATTCCCGTCTCTTTTGCAAATACGATCATCGGCGATTTTATTAACATGGAAGTATTCGATTTCGCCGCATATAATGCCTATATTTACAATCCGGTGACTCTTTCCAGATCTCACGGTTATTCAGGGTATCTCGGTTTCCTGAAGCAGAACCGGGCAGCACAGATGCCACTCATTGTTACGGAATACGGGTTGTCCGTGTCTCCGGGCAATCCTTCCGAAGAATACGGATACGGCGGGAACAGCCTTGAACAGCAGGTTTCCGGAGACCTTTTCATGTTCCGGGAGCTCATAGATGCAGGAGCTCAGGGAGGATGTGTTTTCCAGTATCACGATGGGTGGTGGAAGGGCGGCGACGAATTCGTCCACGATCCGGTCGCGGAGGAATGGTTTGGTCTGGTCGGATTTTCAAGCCTCCAGGATAAATACGGAACACCGCGTCCTGTGTGGAACGCATATGCAAATTATCAACAAGCGATCGTCACAGAACCCAGAAACGGTCAGATAGTTCAGGGTAAGGTTCCTCTTGAATTCTTTACGACAGGTGAAGCCGCTTCTTTTTCGGTCAGCGAGAACGGCAGCGTCCTCTATTCAGGATCGCTGGATGGCACCTACTTTCAAGGAGAATTCATTCCGGTTTCTGATAAAGACGTCAGGGATTTTGAACTGGTATTTGATTTTTTCAATGCAGCTGGTTTTAATTTAAAAAGCGAGATCATTACGATTCTCTATACCGAATCTGCACCGGTAATGCCGGAAATCAGGCTCGAGGTGCTCCCCGCATCGCTCTATCCCGGCGGCAGGAATTATTTGAAAATGAATGTCACCACCAATACTCTTTTTTCCATCGAGGGAAACACCATTGATTATGTGATGCACCCGCACATCGGTTTTGATCCGGGTGTGGCGAAGTCAAAGGTCATGTCTTTCACAAATAAAAAATGGTCCTACCAGGGCTTTTTTGATATTCCACAGGGATCGAAGGTGGCGACATTCGGTGCGGGATTCACGATTCGCAGCGGAAAGTTCACGAAAAGGATCACGGAAGAGATCATCCTTCAGGACGGGAACTGGGCAGATCCGGTTGTAAATCCCGAATGGACAGCGGGGATAAGAACCGATGAGGCCGGAGGGATCAGGAGCGGAACCGAGTTATATCAGAATTTTCCCAATCCGTTCAATTCAAGGACGCGGATACAGTTTTATCTTCCTGGGCCGGGTCCTGCTGAACTGGAAATATGCAATGTCGTGGGACAGAGGGTGGCCTTCATGAAAAAGGATTTTAATACAGGAGGAATGCACGAAATGACCTGGAATGCGGATTCTGTGCCGGCAGGTCTCTATTTTTATAGACTCCGTTTTCAGTCTGTTACTCTTTCGAGGAAATGGGTCATCTGCAACTGAAAGTTGCGCAAACACTCCGATGAAATGGAAATGAAGGCAACACCTGCATACGGCGTAAAATAAAAATAAAAAAATCTTGCTTTTTATCTCCAATATATTATCCTTAAAGAATTGCAATTTCTAAATGTATGAAAGAGAGTCCGGGGTCTTTCCCGGGACAAGGAAATGACATTAAAATCAGTACCCCGGAGATCTGTTTCCGGTCCGGAAATCAGGATGACCCGCGGGTCGGTTACATCCCCTCTCGGTTACAGGGCATGCGGTGTCAGATGCGGCATCAAAACCAGCGGGAAAGATCTGGCGCTTCTAGCAAGTGATGTGCCGGCCGTTTTCTCTGCCATGTTCACGACCAGCCGTCTCGCTGCAGCACCGGTTCTGTTCAGCCGCAGGGTCGCCCGAAGCGGTGAAGCGCAGGCACTCATCGTGAACAGCGGCAATGCCAATGCCTGTACAGGAGAGAGGGGAATCCAGGATGCCGGAGAAATGGCCCGCCTGACGGCGGATGCGCTGCGCCTGGGACCCGACCGGGTAGCTGTGGCTTCCACCGGGATCATCGGTGTTGCCCTGCCTATGGATCTGATCCGGAAGGGTATTATAGAGGCAGGAGGGAGGCTTTCCCGCAGGGGAGGCAGGGATGCAGCCATGGCCATCATGACAACGGATACGCATCCGAAGCATTTTGCCGGGGAATTCACCCTCAGCGGGAAGGCCTGCTGTATAGGCGCTATGGCCAAGGGCAGCGGGATGATTCACCCGGATCTTGCCACCATGATCGTGGTTCTCTCGACCGATGTGAGTATAGAAAAGAAATACCTTGATGAAGCTCTGAACGAATGCGTTGAAGAGACGTTCAATTCACTCACTGTGGACGGGGAGAAAAGCACCAATGATTCCGTATTTCTTTTCGCCAACGGGAAATGCGGAAATCCGCAGATCCGCTCAAAGGGCAGTGCATATGAAAAATTCTTGTCCGCGCTGAAATCGGTATCCCTGGCTGTTACAAAGGAACTGGCAAGGGACGGAGAAGGTGCAACAAAGCTTATTATTGTGAGGGTCGGGCAGGCGAAGAACCGGGAACAGGCAGTGTCAGCTGCAAAATCCATAGCCAATTCCATGCTGATCAAAACAGCCATTTTTGGCAGGGATCCGAACTGGGGAAGGATCGCTTCAGCAGTGGGAGCAAGCTGTGCGGTTTTTCATCCGGATAATATGATCATCCATCTGGGGG
>CAYXFJ010000172.1:0-6629 GCA_964464265.1 uncultured bacterium | reverse complement strand
ACAACGGAGTCGACCTCGACCGCTACGACCACCAGGAACCGTGCTGCACGCTGCGTGACGACTACGGCATGGAGGCGGGGTCGCAGATCGTCGGGGTCGTCGCCCGGCTCGAACCGGAGAAGGGCCTCGTAGTCAGCGAGGAGGAGGCGTTGCTCGTTCGGAAGATGTTCACGATGTACGCCTTCGGCCGGGAGGGCACGCAGACCATCGTCAAGGTCATGGGCAAGGTAACCACTTATCAGGATGCCCCGCAGGTCACGATCGAGAAGATCCGGGGGGCTCAAACCGGGGATCCTGCAGATTTCAGAACTTTCATTGAAACTATTACACTGGACAGGGATGAGTTATCCCGGCACCTGGATTCCTGCATCGAGTCCGTCCAGGACATATCACTGAAATCGCTTCTTGAGCGGATATTTAAGGATAGTGCATGGCGCGACCGCTTCATGGAAGCACCCGGGGGCAAGAACTGGCATCATGCCTGTCTGGGCGGTCTTCTCGAACATACGCTTGCTGTCGTGCGCATATGCGAGACCATGGCTCTGCTCTATCCGGAAGCAAACCGGGACCTGCTGGTGTCAGGCGCCCTTCTTCACGATTTCGGGAAGATCGAGGAGTACGGCATGGATAAGGGGTATATCGAATATACAGATGAGGGCAGGCTGTGGGGCCATATCTCGATCGGCGCTCAGCGCATCCGTGCATTTATAGAGGATATTGAGACGGAAAACGCTTTCCCGGAAGAATTGAAAAAGAAGCTCATCCATCTTATCCTGAGCCATCAGGGAGAACTTGAACACGGCTCGCCTGTGCTGCCCCAGACTCTGGAAGCCATGATACTCTACTATGCGGATGAAATGGATTCAAAAGCCAACGCTTTAAAACAGATCATGGTGAAGGAAGGAGGTTCCGGCAGGGATTGGAGCAGTTATATCCGTCTTCTGGACCGTTATCTCTATTTGAAGAAAGACTGAAACCGAAAGGAAAAGGGCATCCCGAGACACTGCAAAGCCTCCCGGGCATTTTTTTTAGCCCTGCCTGTTGATCTCGATCCGTTCCGGATCCAGAGTTTCTTTCACCACACCCCACTCCTGTTCTGCCTCATCGAAATCCGCTATTTTTGAGAGCGGCAATTTTAAGTATTTACCGGATCCCTCCACAGCCACGCTCCCATCCTCAAGAAGGATCTCACCCGTTCCTTCAAATATCCGTCTTGTATCCCGTGTGATGCGGCTGATCACGCGCAGGGTCTGGTTCAGCGGAACCGGTTTTTTAAGGCGCATTGTAAATTCGATGGTGACTCCCCAGAAACCTTCACCACTTCCGATCATGACGGCACGGCCAATGGTTTCGTCAAGAAGGGCTGCTATAATGCCGCCGTGCAGACGGCCAGGATACCCCTGATGCTCATCCACAGGTTTATAGATAGCGACCAGTTCGTTGTTTTCCAGTTCATAGAAACGGCATTTCAGCCCGAGCCGGTTCTTCGCTCCGCAAACCAGACACATTCTTGAACTTGGCTGCTTTCTCACAACTCTGTAGGTTGCCATGGGTTCCGTCCTTTCATCTCCGGTCATCTGCCTTTCAAGGTCCTGCGCTCTCTGCGATGAACTTCAGCCCGCATGAACCCGGTCATTATATACTGCCCGCCTGAAATTTTTTCTTTCTGATTCCGGAAAGCCTGTTCAGCAGAAGTGAAGCTCCACATTATAGTGTTTGCAAAGGTCCGAAAGTGTCCGGAAGAAAAGGGAGTGGTACCGTTCCTTTTCATCCCTGTCGAAGAGCACCTTTCTCCATCTGGTCACTTCGGACGGGTATTCCTTTGCGAGTACTTTAGAAACCGCACTCCAGGTGTCCTTTTTCATATTCATTGAATCGACTAGAAGATAATTCACGTTCCCTCTCAATGCATTAACGAGAGGTTCGAGTGTGTGTTCTGTCACGAACGGAAGCACGGGCGCCAGAAACGCCCAGGTCCGCACCCCCTCTCCGTGAAGCTTCCTCAATGCCTCCATACGGCGTGAAACGGGCGGAGCATTGGGTTCGAACGATCTTCCCGCAGATTCATCCATGGAGGACAGGCTGAAGCCCACCTCACAGTCCTCTCCCGGAAAACGTCTGAGAATGTCCATATCCCTTAAGACAAGATCGGACTTCGTCAGGATGGATACGGGGAATCCTCTCTCTCCCAGAATTTCGAGGATCCGGCGGGTCAGGACGTATTTCTTCTCCAGTGCCTGATAGGGGTCCGTGACTGTGCTCAGGGACACGTTCCCGGGTTTCGCTTTCGCGCTCTGGGCTGTGATAATCTCCACTGCATTTACCTTGATATCCACGAAACTGCCCCAGGCGCCCGTATGTTTCGTATAACGGGTCATGAATCTCGCATAGCAGTACACGCAGCCATGCACGCAGCCCGTATACGGATTGATCGTATAGTCTATTCCCGGAATGCGTGACCGGTTCATAATGGAACGGCACTGTACCTCATTCACAACCAGACCGGACATTGTCCCTTCGTATGTTCCCTTCAGCGGGCGATCCGTTCAGTGTTTCTTTTTAATAACCATTTTTATCAAAATTGTCAAGGTGTTTTTTCCGTCCGGAAAAGTTTCTTGCAGGGAACAGGATTGAATTTTCAAACGTATGAACATTATAGCCGTATAATTTTTGTCCATCTTCATGCTGTCTGCAGGTATGAAGGAAGCCTGAAACCAGGATGGAACCTTCTATCTGTTGTTGACTTTTAACCGATTTTCAGCTAACTTTTTTATACGTCTCCAGCTTATTCACCTTAAACAAGGATATTGACCATGAACGATGTTGTTCGGCTGATCCTCCATACGAGCGTTATGGCTAAAGGGGTGCTGATCATTCTGGCTTTTCTCTCTATGATTTCCTGGGCGATTATCTTCGAAAAGATCATTATTCTCGCAAAAGCGAGATCAGAATCCATGCGGTTCAAATGGCTTCTGGAGAAGGGGGGGGGATGGGACAGCCTTTTTCATGCAGTCCGGTCCTTCAAGGCAAGTCCATTTCCTCTCATTTACAGGAAAGCTTACAGTGCTTTAAATTCATTGAAGCGCGGTCCCGCTCAGGATGACGGATCCTCACCCGGCAATGAGAAAATCTCCCCGGATTCGCTCAAGCAGATCATGTCCGCAGCAACTACGGAATACCTGTCACGGCTGGATTCGCGAATCAGCGTGCTGTCCATCACGGTAAGCGTGAGTCCGTTTCTCGGCCTTTTCGGTACGGTCTGGGGCATCATGGATGCATTTATTAATATCGGTAAAAGAGGATCCGCAGACCTGCAGACAGTCGGGCCCGGTATGGCCGAAGCTCTGATCACCACCGTCGCCGGCCTTGCTGTGGCAATTCCGGCACTGATCGCCTATAATCTCATCGCCTCCCGACTCCGCAAACTCGAGGACCAGGCGGAGGTCTTTACTGCTGACCTGATGCATCTTTTTGAAAAAGAGAAACTCACATGAAAAAAAGAAGATATCTATCGATATCCGAAATCAATGTGACGAATCTGGTCGATGTCACCATGACCCTTCTGATCATTTTCATGATCACGGCACCGCTTCTGAGAAGCGGCATCGAGGTCCGGCTCCCCAGATCAGAAGTACTGGACATACGGCCTCAGGAAGGGATTGTCGTTACCTTTACAAAGGAGAAACAGCTCTTCATCAACGATGAAGCTGTGGCTTCGGAAGGATTCGAGTTACTTCTCTATCAGAGATACACTGACACGGGAAAGAAAACGGTTCTTCTTAAAGCAGATGAAGAAATCTCTTACGGGGAAGTCATACGGCTCATGGGGAGGATCAAGGGAACCGGCATCTTCAACCTGGGCCTGATCGTTGAACCGGAGATATCCACGTGAAATCCGCCTGGATACTGTCTGTTGTCCTGCACGCTTTTCTGTTTCTGGCAGTCCTGGCCCTACCTCAGGAAAGAAGGCTGACCGTCAGTGAGAGAGTCATTCCCGTGGAACTGGTTCAGATGCCGCGGCCTGCTGTGCAATCGGACACACGTGAGGAAAAACCTGTTTTATCACCATCGCCGGATCCTGTTATAACGAAAAAACCCGTCCGAAAGGCCAGAGAGGCCGGTAAAACTGAAAAGGCTGCTCCTGTCTCTGAGGATACGGTAGCGTCCAGACCGGCACCCGGTAGCACAGTCAGGATAGGAACCGAAAATTTTCCTTTCTCCTATTACCTGGGCCTGATTCGATTCAGGGTTGAGGAAAACTGGTTTCCTCCTTACCAGCAGCTGGAGCAGGGTGAAAAAATGAATGCCATCGTTGCATTCCGGATCATGAGGAACGGTCAGGTGGACAGTATCCTTCTGGAACGGTCTTCCGATCGGTTCCTTTTCGATCAGGCAGCACAGCGCGCCATTATCTCTATCGGGCAGCTGCCTCCTTTGCCGGAAGAATTTCAGGGAGATTATGTAACCATTCATATTGAGTTCGAGGCTGCATGGTAAGGATATTCCGCATTCTGGTTCTCTGTGCCTTTCTCTCGCTTCTTCTCTTCCAGGGGGAATCATACGCGCAGGAAGACGTGCACATGAAGGTCCAGTCCAGGGGTTTTCAAAACATACGGATCTCCGTACGTCCCTTTCTCTCAAAACAGCCGACGGAAACGACCGAATACGTCCGATCCATCGTAAGGAACGATCTGACCCTTTCCGGATATTTCCAGGTGGTCGATGAAACGCCGGATGTAGCTCCAGACCGGAGTAATCCGGTCTTCATGGGCAGACCTGACATTGTTCTGGAAGGAGAGGCGGAAATAAAAGGCAGCATTTTCATCATCGACATACTGGTCAAAGATCGGACCAGCGCTCAGAAAATACTGAAAAAACGCTTTGAGGGAACTACCGTTTCTCTCCGGATGCTCGGTCACAGGATCGCTGACGAAGTGTCTTCCTATCTTACCGGAGAACTCAGCATAGCATGTACACGGATCGCATTCATCCGAATGGATCGTGATGCCAGGGAGATCGCCCTCATCGATTATGACGGTTATGGTTTGAAAAGTCTTGTTTCCGACGGTTCTCTGAACCTGTCGCCCGGCTGGTTCTCCAACGGAGAAAGGATCATTTTTATGAGTTACAGTTCCGGGCGTCCTCTTCTCAGAGTGCTGAAAGTGAATGACGGAAAAAGCCACGATCTCCCATCCATGGGCAGCCTGCATAGCGCTCCTGACGTGTCGCCGGATGGCAAAAGAATCGCTTTTTCTCTATCCCGGGACGGTGTTATAGACATTGTTACAACAGATGCAGATGGAAGGCAGCTCCGTCAGCTGACCTTCGGAAATGCCATCGAGACTTCACCTTCGTGGTCACCAGACGGCCGGGAAATAGCCTTTACCTCGGACAGGAGCGGCTCCCCCCAGATCTATATCATGGACAGTGAGGGCGGCAACATGCGGCGGCTGACCTATGAGGGAGAGTATAACGCTTCTCCTGCCTGGTCACCCAGAGGGGATGTCATTGCGTATGTTTCGAGAGAATCCGGAGGATTCCAGATCTATCTCATCGACGTCAATGGCGAAAACCGGAGGCGGATGACTGATGGTTCCGGAACTCATGAGGATCCGGCCTGGTCTCCCAATGGATTATGGCTGGCATTTACCTCGCGATACGGAAATAACCGGGATATCTATGTCATACACATAACCGGGCAGTATCTCAGAAGGATCACGAATGACGGGATCAGTCTGTCTCCCGCATGGTCGCCGCGCCTGTCCCTCCCGTAAGAAAGGATGGCGCTGCCCCGGGGATAACCTGTTCACCCTATAAAAACTGGAGGAATATCATGAAAAGAATCACAATCCTGTTTGTCATGATGACGGTTTTTCTTTTCTGCGCGGGAGAGAAAGCCACCCTGCAGAAACCTGAAACAGAAACACAGGAAAAAGAAGCGGTATCCACTCTTCCCGCCCAGGAGGCAGCTGAAGTTTTTCCTGATGAAAGAAAAACTGAGACAGAAAGGATCGATCCCTCTCTCATCTCTTTCGAAACTATTTATTTCGATTACGACAGGTCCGACATCAGATCCGAATCCCGGGATATTCTGGCAGAACATGCCCGCTTAATGAAAACATACCCCGAAATTAGGCTGCTGATTGAAGGCCACTGTGATGAGCGCGGAACAATTGAATACAACCTTGCACTCGGCGAGAGAAGGGCCCAGGCAGTTAAAACTTATCTTGTCAACAGCGGAATCTCTGCCGGCCGCCTTCTCACGATCAGCTATGGAAAGGAGAGACCTCTCGATCCGGCTCATCATGACCAGGCCTGGAGCAAAAACCGCCGTGCTCAATTCCGGCAGACGAACTGATCCTGCCAAAATCCGTATGCAGGAGGATGAATCTGTGATATATGAAAAATTTACTCTTTTACTATCCGTAATGCTTTTCCTGTCATGTGCATCGAGACGGGAGATCAGGCAGTTTCAGGACGATATGGTCTATCTGCGATCCAGGGTTGAAAGCTTGCAGCTCGAGAACCGTAAAATATGGGAGCTGCTGCAGGACGTCGAACGCTCGCTGGCCGACCTTACCGAAATCTCGAATCAGAACCGTGCGGACCTGCTTTCCGAGATGTGGGGC
>CAYXFJ010000171.1:0-6684 GCA_964464265.1 uncultured bacterium | reverse complement strand
ATTGGACTTGATAGCCGGATTCGGCCTCAATCTCAAGATCTATGGAAGCTTGCGGCCCTCTGACGGCAGTCTGAACCGGACGAATCCGATGCGCTTCAAATTTCAGGTCATTGGCCTCGCTCCCATATGCGCCGTCAAAATGCAGTTCATCCAAATCCGGGGTTTTCTTGACGATCTGCTCAATCCGCGGATTCAGGACCTGGCTTTCATCGATATTGTTGGCATCCACGGAAACATCGCCAATCAATTGAATGGGATTGTCGGGATGGGCGGTCTCGGTGACGTTGATCGACTGACCTTTGCTGGCTTTTCCGTTCTTGTCTCGGTAGGTCGCATCCAAATCATCCGGAGACTGAATACACCCCGGGTGAAGCTCTTTGGAACTCTTAGCCCTGACCTTTCGCTTCACCACCGTAAAATGCTCCTGAAAGACGCGTTCCAAGGTCTGAAAAAGGGGACGATTTCCGTAACCGGCTTTCAGGTGTCGAATGATCCAGTAATACAGTTTGCCAATTTTCTTGAGTTCATGAGGAAGATCCGAGGCCCTGAGGGTATAGATGTATTGACCCGAACTCTTGTCGGTGAACGCTTTAAACACATTCACATAACGCGCTTTGTCCGAATCCGAAAGGAGACGATGAATCCGAATAATCATCTCCACCAAAAGCTGGACGCGGCTGTAATTCCGAATATTGGAGGCCGCAAAGGTGGAATCGGTACGCTGGATGTTTGTTTTCAGCTTTAACACTTTACGTTGTTTCTCGGTTAAATGTTCAAAAACCTGTTCCAATAAATTTTCGCCCGTCCGAATAAAATGATCATTCAACCGGTTTTGGAAATTGAACAACGTGGCCATGCAAAAGGGCATGCTTGTCAGATAATCCAGACCCAGGGCCATCCGGACCAGCAGATTGAAACGCATATTTTGAAACAGTTCTTCATAGGTCCATGTCCGGCGATTTTGTAAAATCAGTGCAGCGACCAGCGAATTAATGGGGGCATTGGGACGGCTCTTTTTATCCGAATACAATCCTGAAAAAAGGGCCTCCGGGATTTGGCAGTAAATCAAATGATAAAAGTGATATTCTTCGGATCCGACGGCGTACTTGCGTAAACTTTCCGGCATGGTGTTCTGCATGCCGAATAGTTCAGGCTGGAGATGCCCTGTATTTTTCTTGAACATAGGCACCGCCTTGGGATAGAAATGGATAGGAGCATGTGCCTGTAATATACTATATTTATTATAATTATGCAAGTCTTATTTGTTCGTCTTTCAGAATTATTTTGGGTTAGACAATGACCTTTTTAGAGTGAACTCATTTATAAAGTACAAAAATTGATTATTTTTTACAAGCTGAAAATGGCAGTCCGTAGACCCGGAGCTGCAAGGCGCTCGCATCCGCGCTCCTCCAATGTCCGCTGCTCATAGTCTATCGAAAACCGTACTTATACATGTGAGCCCTTCTCAATCTCCAGATACCGCCGCGAGGCAATCACGGCCTGTCCCAGAGAGATCCCTCCATCGTTAGCAGGAACCTGGGAATGCGTCAGTACCGTAAAATCATCCTCCTGAAGAATTTCCAGCAGATTTTCCAGAAGGAATTTGTTCTGAAAACATCCTCCGCTCATGGCAACCGTACTTATGCCGAGCATTTCCCGAATGCGCACACAGGCTTCGTGAAAAACCTGGGTCACACCCCTGTGAAACTTAAAACTGATCTCTCCGGCAGGCAGACCGTCTCTCACATCCTCCAGTATTCGGATCACAGCGAGATCCGGACGGATCACAAGTACACCGCTGCGGCTCTCAAGAGTGAAAGGGTAGCCGGAGTACGCTGAATCGGGGCCGGACCCGGCGAGGCACATCTCGAGCTCCATGGCGGCCTGACCCTCAAAATTGACCTCTGTCCTCAGACCGATCAGGGCAGAAACCCCATCGAAAAGACGTCCCAGGCTGGAGGTCTGTGGAGCGTAGATATTTCGCTGTATCATCTGCAGAACTCCCCGGATGTGGTCCTTGTTCTCCGGCCATCCGCGCTGGGAAATCACATTCCGAACAAGGCTGTTATCCAGTATTTCCTCATCTCTATTACCTATCGCGCTCATAATATAGGAGAGTGCCATACGCCAGGGCTGTTTAATGGCCGCAGCTCCACCCGGCATCGGGCAATACGCTAGATGGCCGGCTCTTTCAAACGTGCTCTGGTCCGCTATCAGGATCTCTCCTCCCCAAACCGCTCCATCAGAGCCGTATCCTGTTCCGTCCAGTGCCAGTCCGATGACCTTTTGGTCGTATCCGTTCTCCGCCATACAGGATGCGATATGTGCATGATGATGCTGAACAGCCACGCACGGTAGATCCTGATCCAGAGCCCACCGGGTGGAAAGATAATCCGGATGAAGGTCATGGGCAATGGCAACGGGCTTCAGCCGGAAAATTTTACGCAGGTGATCGGCGCACTCCCCGAAAAAATCCAGAGTCTCTGCATTTTCGAGATCCCCGATATGCTGGCTGATGAAGGCCCTGTCCTGATGCGTGTAACAGAGGGTGTTCTTGAGCTCAGCGCCTACAGCCAGTATACAGGGAACCCTGCGGCTCAGAAGAACAGGCTGGGGAACTATTCCCCTGGACCTCCTCACCGGTCTCGGCGTTGAGGCCATGATGCGTGTCACCGAGTCATCCACACGGAGATGGATGTCCCGGTTATGCATGAGAAATGCATCCGCAATGTTTCCAAGCCGCCCGACAGCCTCTGTATTGTTTATGGCAATGGGTTCTTCGGAAAGATTCCCACTGGTCATCACCAGCGCCGTGAAATTTCCCACCAGAAGATGGTGCAGAGGCGTGTAGGGCAGCATTATCCCAAAAAATCGGTTCGCATGAGCGACGGATTCAGCCAGGATGTTCGGATGTTTTTTCTCGAGCAGAACGATGGGGCGCCGCGGAGTCAAAAGCAGATCTCTTTCCTGGCTGGAGATAAATGCAAAGGCGGCCGCGGTATCGATATCCGTGGCCATGACTGCAAGGGGTTTTTCCTCCTTGCCTTTACGCAGGCGAAGCTTTTTTACCGCATCCTCACGGGTGGCGTCGCATGCCAGATGAAAACCGCCCAGACCCTTGACCGCGACGATCGCACCTGTTTGAAGCAGCTCAACGCAATCGGTTAATGGATCTGATGACCGGATACGTTTCCCTTTCCCATCGCAGAGCCACACCTTCGGGCCGCACACAGGACAGGCATTGGGCTGTGCATGAAAACGCCGGTCTGCTGGAGTCTCGTATTCTCTCCTGCAATCGTCACACATATTGAAATCACGCATCGTTGTGGCGGGCCGGTCATAGGGAATATCCAGAATGATGCTGTAACGGGGGCCGCAGTGGGTGCAGTTGATGAAAGGATACCTGTATCTCCTGTCATCAGGGTCGAATAACTCCCTAATGCAGTCATCACAGATACCGATATCCGGCGATATCAGAACTGTCCTCTCCTCCTGTTCAAGGCTGGTCTCGATCGTAAACTCCCAGCTTCCGAGAATCCCGATACCGATACTGTCCAGGCGGACAATCTTCGCCAGCGAGGGCGTATCCGTCTGAAGTCTTTTCATGAAACGGTGTATGGCCTCCTCGTCGCCTTCCACTTCGATCTGCACTCCCTCGGAAGTGTTTCTGACGAATCCTTTCAGGTTATCGCGCACGGCTTCACGATACACGAAAGGCCTGAAACCCACTCCCTGAACAATTCCCTGAATCACAATGCGTTTTCTTATGTCCATATCGCTCTTATATACCGGGTTACGTCTTTATATCAATGAACGCCTGAAAACCGGTCCGGTTCTATTTCACACACAAACATCAGTGTACTCCCGGGTTCTTTTATAAGGATTGCATCCTCTTATGACAGATCACAGCTGGCACAGGGGATTTCCATCCTCAATGACTACCTCCTTCACCGGGAATAACAAAAAAAAGGGGAGGCCGGCCTCCCCTCGATAGCGCCTTGAAGACAGGAGAAACGTCACTTCGATTTGACGAAATTATATACCCAGTCCGAACCGACCGATTTCGGCCGCTCGATCGGTTCACCCAGTCCCCTGCTCAGTATCAGCTGGGCCAGCATTCCAAGACAGCGCGAAGTGCCGAAGAGAACCGTATAATAATCGAATTCCCTGATCCCATAATGATACAGCAGGGCCCCTGAACCTGCATCCACATTCGGCCATGGATTTTTGGCCTTGCCGTGTTCTTTTAACACCTCGGGGATCACCTGGAACAGAAGATCCACGATCTGAAAAACCTGATCGCCCGGGCATGCTTTGAGACCGAAATTCCTGAAAGCCACGAATCGCGGATCCGTAACCCTCAGTACCGCGTGACCGTAACCCGGGATTACCTTCCCGCTGTTCAATGTCTCCCAGGCAAATTCCACCAGCTGATCCTTCGTCGGAACTCCTTTGTATTTTTCCTGAAGGTCCAGAACAAAACGCAGACACTCCTGGTTGGCGAGTCCGTGAAGTGGGCCGGAGAGACCGTTCAATCCTGCTGAGACCGAATAAAAAGGATCCGAAAGTGCGGAACCCACACAGTGACAGGTATGGGCGCTGACGTTCCCTCCTTCATGATCGGAATGCAGGACCTGATAAAGGCGCATCATTTCGGTAAAATCACCCCCGGGATCCGGTATGCCCAGCATATGGGCGTAATTGGCAGCCCAGTCCAGATCGTGGCGGGATTCGATTCTGGGCCCTTTTTTGAAGCGCTTACGGTACACCCATGCAGCAATGGCCGGAAGGCGTGCAATGAGCTGCAGTGCATCTTCAAGGACCGGTTTCCAGTATTCGCTTTTCGGGATCCCTTCATGGTACATTCTGGCGAATTCCGAGTCCCGCTGCATCACAAGAATGGCCGTGCTGAACATGGTCATGGGATGGGCATCCTCGGGCATCGCATTGAGTACCTCCCAGACATACTTCGGGACTTTTTCACGCTTTTTTAAATCCTCATGCAGGGCATTCAACGCTTTTTTATCCGGGTTCTCCCCGGTTAAAAGTAGATAAAAAATCTCTTCCGGAAGCCTGTCGACAAGTTCAAGTATGGGTATCCTGCGAATGATAAGTCCCTTATCGGGCTCCACCAGGGAAGTATCGCATATGAGTCCTTTGACCCCTCGCATGCCCCCGAATGCCTGAGCCACTGTCACTGCGGAGATCACTTTATCTCCATATTCATTCAACAGTTGCCGTATTTCAGCTTGTTGTTTCGGAAGAATTGCGTTAAGCTTTTCCTGCAATGTCGCCATATCCCCTTCTCCTTTCATCATTTACGGTTCATTACAAACAACAATATCTGCACACAATTCTTACCGTGGAGCATATACACGATCCGATAAATACGATTACTGAAAGGATTCCGTTAAACGACCAAATAAACAATGACTGAAATAGCCGCTATTCTGCGCTTTCAGAAGGCAACCATCCATCATAAAAATGGTTCTTTTTATCTGCACTACGGACCTGCCGGGAATGCCTGGAGAGATCGGGTATTACCAATGAGCAGTAAATACTGATTTAATATAATGAATAACCATGATTTTGTCAATCATAATGTGCTGATAAATACCTTTCAATCTGCTTGACAAAACGCTTTGATTGTTGTAAAATATCTGATAATCAATAATATTCCCAATACTCCCGGCAGGTAACCAGAGGTCTGGTAACAATCAAGGTTCCGGAACAGATGAAAGAAGACCCGCAGATCAGGAATTTAAGGAAGGATTTAAAACATCTTTCCACAGGCAGCATTCCGCAGGTAGAGACTGCGTGGAGCAGCATGGAATATGCCTCCGCTCTGGCTCAGGGAGGGACGCTATCCCATGCGGAGATCTGCATCCTGCATCAGTGGCTTCATCTCAGTGGAAAGTCCAGTTTTCTTCAGGCTCTTGAACCGGAGCAGAGAATGCGCTGGGCGGATCTGGCGTTTCGAATCATTCAGAAAACCGATTTTAATATCCACAGGATGTTCCATGCGCAGTTGACGGAGAAACCGCAATCCGTTCTATTCGTCGATATGTCAAAACCGGAACCGGGGTACTGGACCTATGAACAGATCAACCGGTATACACAGGAAATAGCCAGTCTTTTCTATCTCTCAGTCAGTGAAGAACCCAGGGTAGCCGTCTGGTCTGAGAACGCGATTGACAGCGCCTGCTGCGATCTTGCCTGTCTGTTTTACGACATCCTGGACACGCCTCTGAACGTTCACTTCCAGCCGTCCGTTGTCAAGGACATTCTTAAGCGTCTCCAAATCAATATTGTGGTCACAGATACTGAAAACCGGTGCCGAACGCTCGAAGAGATTCGGGAAACACTCGGAAGCCCCATTCAGATATTCGTACTGGATCCCGAGATAAGGATCCGGAGCCGCGATGTTCAGTTTCTGGGAGAAGCGTGTAAAAAATTGAGTCCCGTCACTGCCAGAAAGGCCCTCGAAAACCGTCAGAGGAAATCCTTGAACCGTATCGTAACAGTGATGTTCACTTCCGGCAGTACGGGATTACCCAAAGGGGTCTGTTTTACCGGCTACCATCTTGTCTCAAAACGTTTCGCGCGCGCTGCTGTATTGCCTGCTGTAGGCCAGGATGAAGTAATGCTCTGTTACCTTCCCCTTTTTCATACATTCGGACGGTA
>CAYXFJ010000170.1:0-6695 GCA_964464265.1 uncultured bacterium | reverse complement strand
TAACCCGTAGCAACAACAGGCAGAGCCGGAAACGATTTCTGTAAATCTCCCGTGATCCTTATCAGCCTCATCACACCTTCAAGGGGGTGCTCGTCGGGGATACTGCCGCCTGTCACAGGAAAATCGAACGGCCTGTTGAACTGGGGATGATAATAAGGATTGCCCGCCGTGACATTGAGAAGAGGATAACCGATTTCCACAAGGCTCTGGATTAAGGATTTGACCTCAGAAAGATCGGGTTTCATCACGTCTCTACGGTCCACTCCAAATCCATAGGGATAAGGAATCGCATCGTAAGCATTGAGCCGGCTGGTCACCATAATATCAACTTCTTGTTTGATCAATCCCGCAGTCTCCAGAAGAAAGCGTATACGGTTCTCAAAACTGCCGCCGTACCGGCTGTTTCTCCGCGTAAACGAGGCAAGAAGTTCAGAGACAAGGTATCTGTGACAGGATTTGATATCCACACCGTCAAAACCAGCCCGCCTTGCCAGTTCCGCAGCTTCTACAAAACGCATCTGCAGGGCGTTCAACTCCTCATCAGTGATCAGAGGATAACGGCGGGACAGATGATGCACCGGATCGAGCACTTCACTGTGATGGGCAATAATGGGCGCCGGTTTTCCGTCCGGTTTTGAGTATCTGCCTGAATGGGTCAGCTGCAAGACAAGGACGGGATCGTGGGATTTTCCTGTATGGTCTTTCGCATGCAGCCTCGCTTCGTCTGCAAGATGCTTGTATGCATCCATATTCTTTTTGTGAATCCAGAGCTGACTGGGATTCGATCTGGCCTCCCTTACCACAGCAGTGGCTTCGAACCAGATCAGGCTGCTTCCGCCTCCGGTGAATCGCCTGTATCTCCTGAACGTGAGTTCCGACGGGGATCCATCCTCCTGCGCATCAAATCCTTCCATCGGATGGACCGCAAAACGGTTGGACAACCGTTTTCCTGCAATTTCGACAGGTTCAAACAGGACACCGAGATTCTCACTGAAAGGAAGGTCCAGATCCAGTTCTTTAGCTTTTTTAAGCAGCGCTTCCCTGTCTTTGAATTTGAAACGGGAATGTCTTGAATCTGCTTTCAATATCGCACCTGCAGGGTATGGGCAATACCTTACTTTTGACAGTATCGGAATAAAATAAAAAAGTTCGGATTGAAATCAAAGAAGTTATTTTCGGGGAAGGCAAGACATTTTGAGGTACCCTCTAAAGGTCTTTCCCAATTAAAAGTTTTGCCCTCCTTTCTTTTCAGTCGACATAAAGACTCTTCGTCGAAAAATCCGGATCGCTGGTCAGGTTCAAACCCAGCTTTCTCATGCCGGCTTCGTCACCCGGAGTGGGAATGTGGGTCGTATGGACATTGCAGCCCCGGAGCTCCATAAGGCGCATCATCGCTGCTTCAGCGGAAGGATTCGTTGTGGCACTGATACTGAGGGCGATCAATGTCTCACCTAGGTCAAGACTGATGGTCCTGGTTCCCAGTATATTTTCCTTGAACGCGGCAATGGATTCCGTCACATTCGGGGAAAGGAGATGTATCGCATCAGGAATGTTGGCGAGCTGCTTGATGGCATTGAGAATCAGGCTCGAAGCTGCATGCATGATTGAGGAGTTCTTGCCCGTGACGATCGTTCCATCCGCCAACTCCAGAGCAGCACCGCTGTGTATACCTTCATTTCCCTTTTTCTTTTGCTTGCAGTCAATAGCTGCCTGCCGTGCGTACTGGACGACCCTGCGGTCCTCCGGTTTCAGGTCAAGCTCTTTCATGATCAGCTCCGACCGTTCGACTGTGGCCGCGTCCACGAATCCCAGGGCATGCTCGCATTTGTATCTGAAATATCTTCTGATGACTTCCTGTTTTGCTGCTTCCTGGACAATTGCATCATCACTGATCCCGAAACCAGCACGGTTGACGCCCATATCTGTGGGGGACTGATATACTGACTCAGATTTTGTGATTTTTTCCAGTATACGTTTCACCACAGGAAAGATTTCCACATCACGGTTATAGTTCACGGAGGCTATCCCATATTTCTCCAGATGGAACGGATCTATCTGATTGAAATCCTTAAGATCCGCAGTAGCTGCCTCGTAAGCAATGTTCACAGGATGTTTCAACGGCAGATTCCATATGGGAAAAGTCTCGAATTTAGCGTAGCCTGCATGAACGCCCTTTTTATACTCATGATAGAGCTGAGACAAACAGGTAGCCAGTTTTCCGCTGCCCGGCCCCGGGCCGGTCACCACTACCAGAGGTTTGGCTGTTTCAATATACGAATTCGCGCCATATCCTTCATCGCTCACGATCAGATCCACATCTGTCGGATAGCCTCGGGTATGAGAATGCGTGTAAACCTTAATATCCCGGTTTTCCAGACGGTTCTTGAAAATCCTTGCAGCAGGCTGTTCTTCATACCGGGTAATGACCACTGCACTGATGTCTATACCCCATTCCCGCAGGTCGTCAATCAGTTTCAGAGCGTCCGAATCATAAGTGATGCCGAAATCCGCCCTGACCTTTTTTCGCTCGATGTCTCCCGCAAAGATGCAGAGAATGATATCTGCCTTGTCTTTCAACTGGAGGAGAAGCTTCATTTTCACGTTGGGATCGAAACCTGGCAGGACACGGGAAGCGTGATAATCGAAGATAAGTTTCCCGCCAAATTCGAGATACAGTTTGCGGTTAAAACTATTCACCCGCTCGAGAATGGCCTTTTTCTGCTCTAGAAGATACTTTTCGTTGTCAAATCCGATGGAGCGTACCATAAAAATTCCTCATTCTGGCAAGGTGAAAGAGCGGGAAGGGAAAAATTGTTAAAATATACTAAGATAACCGTATGCAAGTCAATAGAAATTGTCCTCACGAAATGGGTTATACAGATTTACCGATAGTCAGGTTTCCATTCATGCAGTGTTGCAGCTGATGTGAATCAAAAGAATGACCGTACACCTGCTTACAATGGATACTCTGTATTTATTCAGATAACCTCAAAGGGAAATTCACTGAATTTCACTTGAAATTCAGCTCTGAAACGGCTATAATACTATACCTGAAACAGCATTCCCGGCGAGCCGGCAATGAAGGTAATATTCTAAATCAAACGAAAGGATTCGGTAATGGCTAACATATCGAGAAGGCAATTCATGGGATCAGTCCCGGCAGGTACATCCCTTGCACTTTTATCTCGAAACAGCAATCCACAGAAGTTTCAACAAAAAACAATCAGCCACTTTTACCGAAAAGAGCCTGCTGCTGCCCCTGCCAGAAGTCTCGATTTGACACCCGCACGCTGGATATGGTATCCTCTGGAGCGCACTCTTCAAAACACCTTCGTGCTCTTTCAAAAATTCCTGGACCTGCAGGAGATTCCTTCCAGAGCGAGGGGATGGATATTGGGTGACAGCCGTTACCTTTTTTTCATCAATTGAAAGCGAATTCAATGGGGGCCCGCTCCTTCTGATCCACGATGGCCTGAAGCTGATCCTGTGGATCTTTCGGATTGCTTGAAGAAGGGAAGGAACTCTATCGGAGTGATCGTTCTATTCTATGGCGAAGGAGACGGTACCTGGCCGATCGGCAATCCGGGTTTAATCTTCCATCTCACACTGGAATATCCGGACGGCCGAAAGGAAAAGATCATTTCAGATAAATCGTGGAAATGCCATCTGGCCTTGTCATGGCCACGGGGTCAGTACAAGCGCTGGTATCTCCGATCGCTTCAGGAAATTTTTGATGCCCGTTATTATCCTTACGGATGGACCGAAGCAGAGTTCGAATCTGATCAAAACTGGCTCCAGGCCATGGAACTGGACTGCCCTTCTGATAAACCCTCTCTCTGCTCCAGGCACAACAACTATCTCTATGAGATCACCGGATCCCACCTCCCGCATGTCAGTATCGAACCCCGTTCCATCCCTTTCCTGAAGGAAAAAGAACTGCACGTGGAAAGGCTTGCCGAAGCCTACTGGATAACCTGGAACAGACCTCCCGAGGAATATTTTGATTGTAAGACTTTAAACGCATTTTCCTTTCGCATCAACAATGATGTCAGAGAGACTTCACCGGGTGTCTGGGAAATGATAGCACACGAGGCAGCTGCTCTGACATTTGAGCTTAATGAGCAGGCGGTCGGGTGGCCGATGTTTACAATTGAGGCCCCGGAGGGTACAATCTGTGAACTCATGGTACATGAAGCGCATGCCACCGGAGGTCCTCCCCTGCTCAACACGCATTTTCACTCATGGACGCGCTTTATCTGCAGAGAAGGTATCAATGTATTCGAAACCTTCGATTATGAGAGCTTCCGCTGGATGCAGCTCCACATCCGGAATGCCGGAGGTAAAGTGATTGTCAGAGATATTGGATTACGGCGGCGTATATACCCATGGCCCAATCAGGAGAACATTCAGTGTGATGACCCGGCTCTAAAACGGCTGTTCGACGCCAGCATTAACACCCTGAACAATTCCGCGCAGGAGCACATTGTTGACGGAATGGGCAGGGAGCGACAACAGTACAGCGGTGATTGCGGTCATCAGCTTCATGCCATCTATTATACTTTTGGAGAAACCCGCCAGCCAGCCCGCTACCTGAAAACCTTCAGTCAGGGCATGACTGTGGACGGTTTTTTTCTCGATTGCTGGCCGGCCTATGACAGGCTTGCCCGCCTCATGGAACGTCAGCTTCAACTCACCCAGTGGGGACCCCTGCTTGACCATGGCGTGGGATTTGTGTTCGACTGTTATCATCATTACATGTACACAGGAAATCTGGAAGATCTTTCCGAGCCTTTCCCCAGGCTGCTGAAGTTCGCGGATTATCTCAATAGCATTCGCAGAGAGGACGGTCTGCTTCCCGTTGAAGATCTGGGAATACCAGCAGTATGGATGGACCACCAGGCCTATCGTATGCAGCATCATAAAAAGTGCGCGTTCAATCTGTACGCAGCCGCAATGTTTCAACATGCCCTGGCTCCTATTTGCAGATCATTTGGTGATACTGCTGGTGAGAAGTCCTCTATCCGGCTGGGACGTGAGATACTCCGAGCGGTTGTGTACCACTTCTGGAGCCGAAGCGAAGGTCTGTTCGTCAATAACCTCCCCTGGATTACCTTAGAAAAAAACATCCGGCTTTGCGACCGTTCACTTGCCACTGCCATTCTTTTTAATCAATGCCCTGACGGAAATATTCATAAGTCTCTTGTGACTCTCGTCAACTGCCCCCCCCAAATGGGATTCTCTTATCCGGCCAATGCTGGCTGGCGTCTCTGGGCGCTCGCTGCAGAGGGAAGAACCGATGTCATACTTGATGATCTGCGCAACCGGTGGGCGAAAATGGAATCTGTGAAACTCAACAATACGCTTCAGGAAGACTGGACAGTCAGACCTGATTCAGGATCTCAGTGGAGCCACTGCCCGGTCGTACCACTCTATATACTGTATATGGCGATTCTTGGTATAAAACCTCTGTCACCCGGTTTCGCATTGTACGAGGTCAAACCTCAACTGGCAGATCTGACATCCATCTCAGCGACCGCTTATCTTCAACAGGGACCTCTGCATTTCGAAACAAATGGAGTAAAAGGAAACCGCGAGATTCGAATACACACCCCGGAAGGATGCAGGGGACAGATCCTTCTACCTGAGAATGAAACCGTGGATCTTGAACGGCTTACAAAAAATCCTGTACAAGGACATTTACGTTATCTTCTGCCTGAAGGAAAGGAAACACTGCTCAGGTTATCTTGCGTCTGAAAGGGATCAGATTTTTATCCGTGCTTTTCCGGCCTGAAAACAGAAAATATTCTAAAAAATGGAAAAACGGTCTAAGATACAAAAAATAAAGAAAATACTTGTGTTTAAAAAAAAAGGTTATTATATTAACCCCTGCAAATATGTGTACACAGCTTTGCAATGCTGGAGAAGGTTCTTTTTCAGGATGGTATGCTCTAAATCATTCAACACCCTGCATTTTAAGAATCCACAGCTCCACAACGCGAAACGCTGGTAGTACCGAGCATTTGGTTTAAGTAAAAGAAGGTAAGAATATGGAAACTGGAACTGTCAAATGGTTCAACAAGACCAAGGGTTATGGATTCATCGAAAGGGAAGAGGGTGACGACGTGTTCGTTCACTACAGTGCTATCCAGGCCGATGGGTTCAAGGTGTTGAATGAAGGGGACAAAGTGGAGTTCGAAATCACCCAGGGTGATAAAGGACTTCAGGCTGTCAACGTCAAGAGGCTATAAGACTGTCCCAAGAGACGAAAACCCCGTCCCGCCTAGCGCGGGGCGGGGTTTTTTTATATTACCAGGATTTACCCACACAGCTCTTTCAGTGCTGAATTGCTTCTGTGGTTTCCGGCTTTTTGTTCAGATCCTTCCTGACAGGCTGAAAACTCTTCCATTCGACCAGAAAAGGCCGCGTTCTAACGGAACTTTTTTTATATTCAACCGTTTTATATTAATTTTTATCAAGGGATGTATGGACTTTTGTGTTTTCAGCAGTACTAAAAACAGCGAGCTATACCATGAAAGACGAATTACTGATCAAGGACAGAGCACTGAATTCAACATCTGACGGCGTCTCCATTACAGATGCCGGTGTTCCCGATCAACCGATTATTTACGTTAATCCGGCATTCGAGCGTATCACAGGATACCCGGCAAACGAAATACTGGGCCGCAACCCCCGGT
>CAYXFJ010000169.1:0-6699 GCA_964464265.1 uncultured bacterium | reverse complement strand
ATACACGATATCAGGATTGGACGGCGCAAAGGCCAGTGCGGTTCTCTCGTGATTTGCCGGGAATTCAGCCGGAGTTACCGCATTCCACGTCGATCCGTCATCCGTGGAAGTGTATACGCCCGGAGCATTGTCCTGTGTGCTTCCCGCGTTCATCTGAGAAAGGACCGCCACCAGATTCCCCTGTGGAGACACGTCGATATCGGTGTACCTGTGCTGGCCCCATCCGCCGAGCACCAGCTCAAAGGACGTACCGCTGTTCCTGGAACGGTAAATGCCGAATCCGTTGCAGGCGGTAAATATAGATCCGGTACCGGGATTGATGAGAATTTTGCTCACATAGTCCATGGGGAAGTCCCAGATAATCTCGTCACCCCCCTGGTACACCGGATTCCATGTCTCGCCGCTGTCCGTGGATTTGTAAATACCTGTGCCGTAATAATAAGCCCTGAATCCGCGGTCTGTTGCTGAATTGCCTCTCACCTCTCCTGAGGCATAGTACCAGATATGCGTGTAATTTTGACGCGGATCCTGCACCACGCTGGTAATGCTCAAATGTTGTGTTGGATCGTTCTTCAGTTTCCAGCTCTGGCCGTTGTCCGTGGATTTCCATATCCCGCCTGATACACCTCCAGCTATGATCCTGTTCTTGTTCGTCACATCCATAGCCAGGGCGCGTGTTCTTCCTCCTTCATCATCGGGGCCCACCTCATACCAGTTGAAGGGGAAGGCGAGTTCGGAATCATCCTGCCCTGCAAGCTTTTTAGGAAGCGTCCTGGCGAACGCTATCTCTTTGCCCCGTATACCCGGAGGAATCTCGCCTGTTGCCGGATCTCTCAGCATGTGCAGAAAATAATCCTGACGCGCCCGTTTTGTCTCCACAGAAAGCAGATGTTCCCTGGCTTTCGTTCTTTTTAACGGAACGATCTTCCCGGGGCTATCCTGCAGTATAAAGAGGAAGAGTATTATCAGCATACCTGCTGTCATCTGAACAACAGCCGCTGTTCTTCCGGAACAGTACTGTCTCATGACTCCTCCTGAATTTTTTTCAGTGAATTTCAAAGGCCCTCCATGGTATGCTGCTTTCTCCCAGCCCCTCCATATATTCAAGGCTAAAAATCAGCGGGTTTTCAGGTTTCGCTAAGATCCCCAGGATACCGGCCTGTGCGGCCAGCGTTCTGGCAGGTGATATGAGTATCTCAGATCCTTCAGATAGAGGAGGCGTGGCAGCTCCGTAACCGTGCACTTTCACCACCCTGCAGACAAGGCTGAACGAGTTTCCCTTTTCCTCCGAACTGATCACCGACACCGTGGTTTTTACTGTGCCGGGAGCCATCCCTTTCGGTTCCGGAAGGCGTGCAGAAGTCTGGGTTTCCTGATCATCCGCGCTCATTCGAACCCCCACTCCAGAAGCGCAACAAAAGAAAAACAGAACCCCGAGCATCGATAAGATTTTAACATTCACGGATACCTCCGTCATATTTTAATAAAAAATGGGTCCATTTAATGAAAAAGTCAAGACATTTTTCGGGCAGAGCAGTCGGTCGGGCTTTTGCCTTACAGGAAAATATACCGGTTCCGGCCAATACCTGACCTCTTTGCCGGCAGGCCATAGCGAAGAACAGGTCATTCCCGCTTCCTGGCCACCATCATGATCCAGATCAGACCATCCTTAGATATGCGGGCGACTTCAAGAACGGCTCTTGCCGGGTAATCGGATTTGAAATATTCCTGATTGTCTGCTCAATAGTGGATCCTTTTGAATACATACCAGCCGAACCCCGCATTGAGTATGAGCAGGACACCCGATACGACAAAAGGGACACCCAGTCCCATCCTGAATCCCAGATTTGAGAAAACAAGCGCGCCGGTCATATGGCCGGCTGTCATGAGTGCAGTCAGCAGTCCCGCGCTTCCTCCTATGCTCTTTCTCTCGAAAAGCCTGGACATGTAAAGCACTGTCAGTATGGTCATGACCCCGTCCCCGATCTCATGTACCACGCGGAAAGCGAACGAAATGGCGATATCCGGATGCGTCATCAGAATATGACCGATACCGGAAAGGATCATGGATATTAAAAAGAACCACTTGTTGCGGCGAGTATTAAAACGCACAAAAGCCACGGACCTGGCTGTAAAAGACATGAAGAGTATCGGAACGGAGATATACATAGCGATCTCCAGCAGGTTGAGATGGAAAGCCTCCCTGAGAAAAGGACTGTAAACCGTTCCTTCCGCTCCCCAGTGAAGGGAAATCACGAACAGGAGAACGGAGAACAGCAGGGTCTTGCGGTTGAACAGGGCTTTGTGATAATCCCGTATGGAAACCAGCCCGGGTTTTTCATCTCCGAAGCGCCGGACAAGAAGGAACACTGCCAGATGAAAGACTGCATAAGCCTGGAAGAAAAAACCGAAATCCCTGGCAAATGCCATCACTCCGCCGGTCATAGTGCCTGCCGCTTCCCCCAATGCAATCCAGAAAATGAACAGTCCATATTTTTTATTAAGACCGGACTCGCTTGTATGTTCTTTGAAATACAGGCTATTGATGGTCACTTCGAGGGCATTGTTGGCCAGTCCGAGAAGGAGAAATATCCCTGTCATCAACAGAAAATGGGTTGTCTGTCCCATCAGAAAAAAAGCGGCTGCCAGGATAAAAAGGCTTCCCCTGATGACCGCACGCATGGATACAGTGTCGTTGATGAGACCCACCGGAAAAGAAAACAGGATCGGAGAAAATGCATATACAGCAGTGACCACGCCGATCTGCCATCCGCTGTAGCCTATCTGAATGAAATGGAGCGATATCAGAAAAAATACTGCACTCTGAGAAAACTTTCTCGAGAAATTGACAAATCCGATCTGTCTCTTATTAACCCCGTTTTCCATGGCTATTCGCTTCCCCCCCGTTCTTCCCCGGCATTCCTCGTCAAACGCGTTTTTTCATCCACGCGTCCTTTTGAAATATCAAAAACAGGATACATCCTTTCAAGAAAGTCGTGACAGAAATCGCGATCCATATGCCCTGGACGCCAAGTCCGCTGACCCGGGTCAGAGCGTAACCCAGCGGTATACGCAGTAACGTCAGGGGAAAGAGAACAAAAAATGGAGGTTTGGTATCCCCCGCTCCTGAGAACGCCCCTTCCAGTACAACCTCAAAAGCAAGAAAAACCTCAAAAACAGCCACTATTCTCAGATAGCGGACACCGTATGCGATGACTTCCGGATCGGATATGAATATTCTGTACAGGGGTCCGGGGAAGAAGAAAAATACAAATGAACAGACAAGCAGGATTCCCGAGGCGATCTTCAGGGAAAACATGACAGACGCCTTCGCCTTTTGCGGATTCCCGGCTCCGAGGTTCTGGCCGACCATAGCGGCCGTGGCCATGGAAAATCCCAGTGCCACAAAAAAGGGTATGGATTCCAGCCGGTGCCCGATGCCAAGGGCGGCCAGAGGAGCTGTTCCGAAAATGGAGATGATGCCTGCAAGTACGATATAGATCAGCGCGAAGCCGGCCCCGCTGAGCGAAACCGGTGTACCGATACGGATCATGGGCAGAAAGTAGTCATTGAAAAAACGCCTGTTCAAGAAAGGCGCTGCCTTCCGGATTTCCGGAAAATAATGACCGATAGCAATGAACATACAGATGCAGCCTGCGGTCTGCGCCAGTATCGTGGCATAGGCCGCTCCTTTCAGCCCCATTCCGAATGTAAAGATGAATAATGGATCCAGAATCCCGTTGAGAACCAGCGAAACACCAACGATGATCATGGGAAGCCGGGTATTTCCCATTCCTCTGAGGATGTGTTCCGCAGTGACCATCAGGTATAAAAAAATGAGACCTGCGAGAAAAACACGAATATAGAGAGCGGCCTGACCACTGACTGTACCTTCGAGACGGATGAGCCGAACCAGCACGGGTGTCAGGGGATAAAAAACAGTAAAAACCACGGCTGAGAATATCAGTGTTCCGGTCAATGCATGAACGGCTGTCTCCAGAATTCTCGGACTGTCATTCTCGCCGGTACGCCTGGAGATCATGGCCAGAGCACCTGCTGCCACTGTCTGGGCCAGCGCCCTTAAAAGCCAGACGAAAAAATTCGCGGCGCTGAGAGCGGCAACTGATGCGGCACCCAGCTTCCCGACCCAGAACATATCAATCATTTCGAAGAATATATAAAAAAGGCTGGAACCCACGGCGGGCACAGCCAGGGAGATGAGTGAAGTCATCAGAGGCTTGTTGACAATCCGGTCCCTGTCTTTTTCACGGTTCTGCAGCAGATTTTCACCCCTGTCCCGGCTATCCTCTTCCATTCAGTCAATTCAACCCTTATCAAGGACCTTTTCACACCGGACCAGATCAAATGATCCATCGAAATTCCTGCGGGCCTTTTACAGCCTTCAGAATCCGGTACTGGATATTCTGAAATCAAAACCTGCAACAGAATGGTATCCCTTTTCCACAATCTCGCTCCCGCGAAATACAGCCCAGGCAGGCACGCTGTGAACCACCTTTGTCATCCTGTATAGCTCAAGGGCGCTGTTGGCAATCAGAAGATAGACGATACGCCCGTTCCCGAAAGGATTCGGGAATACCGCGATGAAGCCCTCGTCCGCACTGCCGCAGGTCTTTCCATTCCATTGAAACATGTTCTTTCCCAGCACCAGCCCCAGACGCCCGGCGAGCCTGGACGTCAGGCTGTTATCCTCCCTGCCCCCCAGCACGATCAGATCTGATGCAGCCAGCTCCCCTTCGCTTATCTCGCAGTCTTTCTTTACGGGCGGAAGGACCTCGGCAAACCGGTCCGCAAGCACCGTGGCATACCGCAGGGCAAGTGTATGGTTTGCTTCAATCTGTCTGGATGTTCCATAGATAATCACAGTATGCTGGAAATCATCGTAATAATTGGAAAAAGTATACGGATTTTCTCTTGGGACCGGTATGTCGTTTCCCGCATTGAAAATCACCCTCAAAGGCTTCTCAATAAAAACCAGTTCCTGAATATCCTTGCCCGGTACCACTTCGATCTTCCGCCAGAAGCATGCAGACTCTGTTTCAACGGACACCGTGGTCAGAAAGTGAAAGGGGATACCCGGCTGTTTCACGGACAGGCCGACTTTCCACCCATCACCTGCTGAATCGACCTTCACATCAACGGAAGGACGGGGAATATCCTCCCTCCCGATCCATTGCATGATGAAGGACTTTAAGGGTTTACCCGATACCTGTTCTGCAACGGCGATCCACTGCTCCGTGGTGATCGTTTTCTCCCTGAAACGGTCATGAACCGCATTCATCACTCTCGAGAAAACCCCGTTTCCGACCAGAAGGCGCATCTGGTGGAGAAGGAGCATTCCCCGTATCCTGGGTATCTGATAGTGGCTGTACCTGTCATAGACCTGTTCAGCCTCGAGCGGCTTGATGGCTCCTTCCTTTTCCATCACATACACGAGCCTGCAGTTCAATTCAGTCAAATCGTCCGTCAGGCCCCGGCATGCTTTTTTCTCATCCTCCGGAAGAGCGTTGAGAGAGGCATAGTAAGCCGCGGAACCGCTGACAAGCCAGTTTTCTTTTGTGTCCGAAGGAAATACCGTATTATGCCAGAGCAACCGCCTGTCAAAAGAATATATTTCCCCGGTTCCGGTCAGATCATTCTCTTTCCGGACAGGTTCCGTTTTTGCTCCCTGTTTAACAGCTTTGAGACGATCTGTGACGAACACAGGACTGATGACCGAATAACCCAGAGTAAGATGCGGAACCGCTCCGGGCAGATCCGGAATGCGGTTGTTCTCCCCCGGAAATTTCTCGCGAAGGGTCACTTTTCCGTAATGGGCAAGAAAGACAAGCTGTTCCGCCATTTCGGATGTGGTGATCTTTCCGTCGCAGGCATGGGGACGGTTAATGGGAGAGGATGCCCAGAACCTGACGCCCGATACAGCATCGATCCTGCCTTTCATGTTCCTGTAGAATTCCATGAAAGCCAGATCGCGGTTGGACGTCCTGTATGCCAGGTCATAGGGAGCATTGTCCGGGTTGGGGATGTACTCTTTTCTGACCTCGGGATCCTTGTTGGTATTGTCGCTGAAATAAAAACCCGCCGTTCCACCGGGGAATTCACCGGACCTGCTTCGCCACAGTTTTGATTTTTGGGTGCCCAGAAGAAAGATGGCGATCTCGTCCGTTTTAGTGTCGCCGATGAGCCAGTCATTTGTGTAAAGCCCGTTGTTCCTCCCGGACAGGATCTTTACCACATCGTCTATTGATTTTGCGTACTGGGCAGCCTTGCGTATCCGGTTCGACTGGGGAGTGCCGCCAGGATTGAATGGAGTCTGGATCGTTGTGGTCTCCCCGATCATGATCCCGGCTCCATTGATATAGAAATCGGATCCTGAATGAATACCGCCGGGAAAGGTTTCATAGACCAGCCTGTATCCCTTTTCCGGTACCAGATCGCAGATCACGTTCCAGTGCGTCCCCGTGTATCCGCCCCACATAAAAAGCTGTCCGAATACGATCCTTTCATCCTTCGAGGCCGGACCATTGCTGAGAAATCCCGAGCACCTGTGAAGATTTTCAGGAATGAGCAGGTCGTCCTCCTGGGACAGGAACTGTGTGCCGCTGAGAGGATGGGCAGTATGGTACAGTGCACTCCCCATCTGCCCTATGTCGATCTCTGAATTCAGCGCAGCGATGTCCA
>CAYXFJ010000168.1:0-6758 GCA_964464265.1 uncultured bacterium | reverse complement strand
TGTTCTGGTACGCGTGCTGAACAGCCGGTATCCCGATCTCGTGATCGGATTTGTCATCGCGGTAATTGTCCTGCGCGGCGGTTTTCAAATCCTGAAAGAGGCAGAGGAAGAAAAATCGGGTTCCATCAGCAAATCAGCCAAAAACGCCTGACCATGCATCTGAAAAAGGTTCCTTCCCAAAGTGAAGGAGACATAATGGGGCTACTGAGTCTGTTAAATTGAAAATTAGAACCAAGGAAGAAGGATATGAAATCAAAAAAGGATATCAGGAGGGAATACAAAGAAAGGAAGAAAATTGCCGGAGTTTTTCAGGTGAAGAATATAGTGAACGGCAAGGTGCTGCTTGGAAGCAGTCTGAATCTCGAAGGGCCGCTGAATGGCCATAAGTTCATGTTGACGGTTGGATCGCATCGCAACAAATCGCTTCAGCAGGACTGGAATGAATACGGTCCGGCTAAGTTCGTCTTCGAAATTCTGGAAACCGTAAAGGTCAAGGAAGATCCTGGCTTCAACCTGAACGATGAGCTGGAGCTGCTCGAGCAGATCTGGATTGAAAAACTTCAACCCTTCGGTGAACGGGGGTATAACACCGGTAAAACTATTCGACAGGCATAATGTGACAGATGGGGAGTGATCAGGAATGATACGGTATTCGAAAACTTCATTGCGCCTGGCAGCAGGCATCGGATTGATATGCGTTGTACTTCTCGCTGGAGCCGCGTTCCCGCAGTGGCCTGAATGGGCTGTCGTGAATGTTGCTCACAGGGGCGGAATCGTGCCCGGCTACCCGGAGAATACGCTTGCAGCGTTCCAGCGGTCCATTTCTATCGGTGTGGATGCTATCGAAATCGATCTGCGCGGAACCCGGGACGGAGAGATCGTCATCATGCATGACGAGACTCTGGACGAAACCACGGACGGTACGGGCAAAGTTACGGATTACACTCTTAAAGAATTGAAACAACTCAATGCCGGCGGGGGTGAGCAGATACCAACCTATGAAGAGGTGCTCGGCCTGGTTGAGGGTACAGGCGTAAAACTCCTTCTCGACATCAAGGTCAGTCCGCTCTTGGACAAACGGAAAGTGGTTCGGTTGACAGAAGAGCATGGTGCAGTGCTCGACGTCATTGCCGGAGTGAGAACCCTTGATGACCTGAGAGAGTTCCGGCGGCTCAACCCCAATATCCGGACCCTGGGTTACATCGCCAGGACTGAGGATGCCGGTGAATTTATAGCACAGGGAGTGGATATTATCCGTTTGTGGCCCCGGTGGATACAGGCAGATAAAGAGATCGTCGGAAAAATCCAGGGACTGGGAAAACCTGTATGGACAACAGCTTCCGAGGCCCCCCGGGAGGTGCTTGAGGAACTCATCCGTTCAGGGGTGAACGGAATATTATCCGATTACCCTGAAGTGATGTCCGGGTTGTTGAGAGATATAAAAGCTTCGAACAGCGGAAAATAAGGAAACCTTTCCTTCTGGCGCGGAATGATCTCACTGGCAAACAAGGTGGTTTTCTTCCGGTTCTACCGGAAAGTGATATGACGAACAGGAGAAGGGACATGAAGCGACTTACCCGGAGAAACTTCATAAGGATCACAGGCAGCGGTACTGCAGTATTCGGGTTAAGCGGTTTCACTGAAGCAGCAGACCAGGATCCGGTTCAGGGATTCGAGAAGGCTGTGACGGACAGGGAAGCTGCGAAGAGCTGGAAGCCCGTGTCAGACCGCAAGATCCGTGTGGGCATTGCCGGATACGGTTATTGCCGTTTTGGTGCGTTGTTCGGATTTCAGGACCATCCGAACGTGATTGTCGGAGCTGTCACAGATCTGATCCCTGATAGGTGCAGAGAACTGGCCAAAGAATGCCGCTGCGATAAAACCTATGCTTCGTGCGAGGAAATGATCAGGGACGACTCGATCGAAGCGGTTTTCATCGCCACGGACGCCCCCAGCCATGCGCGGCTTGCCATAGCCGCTCTTAAGGCGGGCAAGCATGTTGCTTCTGCAGTACCCGCTGTATTCGGATCGCTCGAGGATGCGGAACAGCTTTTTAAAACTGTCAAAACCACAGGCCGCAAGTACATGATGTTCGAGACGTCAGTATTCCGCGAAGACCTTTATTCCATGTCGCAGATGTATAAAGAAGGCGATCTGGGCAAAGTCATCTATTCGGAGGGAGAGTACTGGCACTACTTTTCCGAAGCGCTGCCCTCATACGACGACCGGAAAAGAGAAGTCAATCTGACGGGATGGCGCGAAGGCCTTCCGCCGCAGTGGTATCCCACGCACTCGAACGCCTATTACGTGGGAGTGACAGGGGGAAGTTTCACAGAAGTCTCATGCATGGGTATGCCCAGCATATTGAAGCATCTGCAGCCTGCGAACAACCGGTACAGGAATCCTTTCGGGACTGAGATAGCGCTGTTCCGCACCAGCGAGGGAGGCATGTCCCGGATGGCCGTGAGTTGGGATACCCCGGGAGAGTCAGGGGAGATGGGCCGGATCCGCACGCAGAAAGGCACCTTTTACACTGAATTTGAGGGTGAGGCAGGGAAGACCGTTCCTTTGATCAGGCGCCCGCCGCTCCCTCCGGGTGTGGAAGCAGGAGGGCACGGAGGGTCGCACGGATATCTTATGTGCGAGTTTGTCCAGGCGATTCTGGAGGACCGTGATCCCCTCGTGGATATAAGACAAGCCCTGAACATGACGGTCAGCGGCATTATAGCTCACAAGTCGGCTCTGAAGGACGGCGAGCTCTTGAAAATACCACAGTACAAAATATAACCGGCCGGGACGTCCTGAGCAGTCAGCCGGGCATGGCCTGGTTCAGGGAGCGGCTGATAAAGACTAAACTTTACGGATCAGCCGGGCCAGGAGGTGTATGCCCGGTCAGGTACCGCGTTAAAAGTTCGAACAGATGACGTGTTGTATTCTCCCCTTCGTAGATGCCGTGGGATCTGTTGGGGTAGGCCATCATGGTAAAAGGCTTGTTGTGCCTTACAAGCTCGTTGATGAGCCGCTCCGTACCCTGATAGTGAACATTATCATCACCTGTCCCGTGAACCACAAGAAGATTACCCTCGAGCTGATGTGCAAAAGTGAGAGGTGATCCGTTCTTATAGCCGAGAGGATTGGTTTCAGGGAGTCCCATGTACCGTTCCTGATAGATAGTATCGTAGAGATATTCGTCGGGTACGGGAGCCACGGACATGGCAGTCTGATAGGTTCTGGGATACCTGAATATGGCATTCAGGCTCATGGATCCCCCTCCGCTCCACCCCCATATTGCAAATCTCGTGGAATCGACAAAGGACCACCGCCCGATTCGCTTCACAGCTTCTGCCTGGTCTTTTGAAGCCAGTATGCCCACCTGTCGGTACACGATTTTTCTCCACTCTCTGCCCAGAGGAAGCGGGGTTCCCCGGTTGTCTATGCTCATCACCAGATATCCTTTTTGCGTGAGCATCAGATGCCAGAGATAGTTGGTCCCTCCCCACCGGTCAATCACGGTCTGCCCCCAGGGCTCTCCATAAACATAGAAGAGCACAGGATATTTTTTTGACGGGTCAAAATCGAAAGGCTTCATGCACCATCCATAAAGGGTCGCATCCCCGATGTCTGTTTTGAAAAACTCAACAGGCCTCTGTCTGAGAAGACCGACGCGTTTCTTCAGGCGCCCGTTTTCCGCGAGCACCCTGAGGCCGGAATGGTCAGGAACAGAGATCAGTTCTGTTACCGGAGGCACTCCGAATGAAGAATGGGTATGGAATGCATGCTCCCCGTCAGGAGATATGTCGTAATAATGTACACCCTGGGTTTCCGGTGTCAGCCGTTCGAGCCGGCCGCTTCCGTCCATCGGGACCCGGTACAGATAACGCTGTGTGGGATTGTCCGGTGAGGCGATGAAGAAAAGCCATCCCCTGGTTTTATCTATGTGCTGAACAGAGACCACGTCATAGTCGCCGGGCGTCAGGCATAAAATGTCTTTTCCATCTTTGGAAATCCGGTACACGTGGCGCCAGCCATCGCGTTCGCTCACCCATGTGAAATGCATGTCGTCGATCCATTCCAGGCCGGTCACCACGTCAACCCAGGTACTGTCCTTTTCAGTGAGAACAATGCGGTTTGTTCCTTTTCTGACATCTCCGAGCATCACATGAAGCGTATTCTGCATACGGTTTAGCCGCTGAAAAATGATTTCGTCCGGTCCTGCCCATTCCATATATGCGATATAATGATCCCGCGGGCTGCCCTCAAGCATGAACCATCTGGAATCTCCTCCTGCGGCATCGACCACACCGATCCTGCATGAGGAATTCGTTGTGCCCGCTTTCGGATACTGAACGGGTATGGGGCGGGAGTACAGGGAATCCGTGTTGTTGATGAGGTAAAAGATGCCCACGCCTCTGGCATCGAGCTGCCAGTAAGCGATTCGCCTCGAGTCCGGGCTCCAGCGGAAACCGTTCCTGAGATCGAACTCTTCCTCGTAGACCCAGTCGAAGGTGCCGTTTATCGTGGTTTCCGATCCATCTTTTGTGAGTTGAATGATCTTCTCTTTCTTGACCTCTTCCACATACAGGTTGTTCCCGGAGACATAGGCTATTTTTTCACCGTCCGGAGAAAAAGTAGCGAACATCAGGGATGAAGGCTTCATCCCTTTTCCGAGCTTGCGCAGGTTTCCTTTTTTAAGGTCTACGAGCCAGTAATCCCCTCTTGTATTGGCACGCCAGACGCGCCGGGTATTGGTGAAAATGAGAAGATTTTGATGATCCTCTGACCACTGGTAATCGGAGATGGAAAGAGGGGTTTTCCCTCCTTCCGGAATCAGGCGTGTGGCGGGCACGAGTACCGTTCGTTCACCTGTCCGGACATGATAACAGACGATATCATGTCCGCCGCAGGTATCTCCGGATGCTTCCAGAGTTGTATAGGAACGGCCTTTATCGTACCAGCTGGCCTGTCTGAAAAGATCGGACGAGAAATAGTCCGAACTGAATATCGTTTCAAGAGAGAGAAGGGTGGAATCCACGGTCTGTCCCTGAACAGGACCTGAATATATGGCCAGGATTAACAAAAAGAACCAGAAAAATGCACGTTTCATAAAAGGCTCCTGTAACTGCTGATGTGTGGTTCAGGGCGGGATGCCTCTGAAAAGAATAGTTCCGGAGCAATGTAAGATTTTGACGGGGTTGTGTCAATGAAAATGTGATGAACGCTGATATGCTTTATTCTCCCGGTTTTTGTCTTTAATGGATGATATGCAGCGAACAGGCAGGCGGGTCATAACTTTTTGTGCAGGTGAAAAACTTTGTGTTCTCTGGATAGATCGAAAGCTTCCCGGAAATTTTCGAGATAGGGGCTTGTGGCTCCATCTTCCCCGTTGATGGTCTCTATGGTAATCCGGCGAAGGGGCATGAACGAGCGCGAAAGGAGGTGATGGAAAATACCCAGCACTCCCGGCATTTCCGGATCATCGGGAGGGATGAAAAATGTGAGGGTTTTCCCTCTGCGTTCCGATATGAGGACCAGCTCCTTTCCCCTGTAAACGAGATGGTGGCTGTCCAGTCTTCTGGGTAGTCTCTCCTTCAGGCCTTCGACAGGAATACCGCAGCAGGACGCAGGGTCCGCTGCATTGATCCAGTATACGGCATCATATGGAAGGTCTTTCCGGAGCATGTGCATGGCTCTGTGCGCGAGAAACTGGGGGCCTGGTATACCTTCGAAAAAATAGCCTGAAAGCACCTCGCCGGACAGTTCCATCAGCCGGAGCGACCGGAAAATGGAGGACCACTGGAATTCGGGGGATTCTCTCTGGAGAAGCTCCCTGAAGAGAATGCCGTAACGGTCCAGAAGAAGACGGACCCTGTCCCTGTTCCGTTCTTCCGCATCGACAAGATCCTGTTTGGGTTCTTCCCTGTCCAGAATAAACCAGTTTCCGGAATAGGGAAGGGCGCCTTTCCACCGCGAGAACCGGGTGCGGTCGTAGAGCCTGCGTACAGGTCTCATGGTTTCCGGCCGGGCGGGTATTACTTCCGGGACTTTGAATCCCGTTACAATGCCCTGTCTTAAAGCACTAAAAGTGTCGTTGGAAATTTTCCCCTTCCATACCGCTTTCCATAAGAGAAGGGAGAGCTGTGCTGCAGTGACCCCTGAAACCTGAAGAAGAGAAGAAAAGTCATACCTGCTGGCCCTGTCCCTGAACAGTCCGAGAACGGTCTGGATATCCGCATCTTTTCCCCCCGCATCCGGTTCGTCTCCTGCAAGGTCCATGTCCTCCGCAAGACAGAAGGCGATGTCACCTCTGCGGCCTAACCACAAAAGGGAGTTCCGCATCAGCGTGTCCAGCCACAGGCTTTCATAGGATCCGAGCCTGGCGGGCAGTATCTCGGTCTCCCAGAGACCGGCGGAGGCCGGATAAAAAAAGAGTTTTTCGAGACATCTTGCAAGATCTTCAATCCTGTTCCCGGGTTCCGTTATGCCCTGATACTCTGCGAGGAAAAGGGGAAGAGCTTCTGCAGGCAGGGGCTGGAACTGGGGAACAGCTTCCCTTCTGCTGATCCGCAGGAACATTTCAAAATTTTCGCTGTCGCAGATCTCTTCGGTCCTGATCACGGGTTTTTTTGATGCATCATCCTCAGTATCCGTCAGATTTCCCCGGAGGATGCCTTCCGCTTCTTCGAGATCCTCAAGGACTTCAGAAAGGAGATTTCTGTCCATTCCGAGGGCTTTTTCGATGAAACTGCATTTCACCGGTC
>CAYXFJ010000167.1:0-6793 GCA_964464265.1 uncultured bacterium | reverse complement strand
CGAGGTAGCTCTCATGACGCAATGCGTCTTTCTCACTTCCGCTCTGTCTGTAAAAATCGATATAATCCTGAAAATGATTTTCGAAGCGGTCCTTGACGAACGATTTTTTCAAAGCCTGCACATCTTCCGCAGGTATTTCCGAGGACCATGCAGCCCCTCTCTGGGATTTCCATCCCTCCCAGAATCTGTCCGCCTGAACGAGAATGCCCCAGTAACTGATCGCTTTTCTCCAAAGGAGATTGATCTTCGCATCGAATGCTTTCATCTCCTGCGAACCCGCACCCGCCGGATCTTTCCACGCTTCCCTTTTCTTGTACTCCGCCTCCTCATAAACCGCCCACCAGTAATACAGCAGCGACGTGCAATGGATCACGCTGAGATTGCCCGGATCCTCACTGATCTCTCCTTCCCATATAGCCGCAGCATCTCCGCGTTTTCCAGCCCGGATATAGGAAACGGGTAGAGCGTCTCGGAAAGGCTCGAGCCTTTTTTCCGCCTCCGGAGTATCCGGAGCAGCTTTTACGGCCGCTGTCAGGACACTGGAGAGCCCTTCCCAGTCATTCTCAATCATTTTCCTGCCGGCTTCATTGAGAAAAATCTCGAAACCCAGATGCCTGGCCTCGTCAAAATCCGGATCCAGCTCGAGCACCTTCTGAAGTTCTCCGGACGCTTCTTCGATCTTGCCCTGCATGGCCAGGGACAGAGACTGGTAATACCGCAGCTCCGCTTCATTAGTGGAGTGCATATTCTTCTTTATTAAATCCTGGACCTCTCCGCTCTTGCCCTGAGCCAGAAGACATGCGCACAACTGTCCGATCGAGCTCTGCTGATGTCTCATACGGTTGTCCTCAGAATGGATACTGCCTTGTCGATTTCATTTCGCTTGATGTGCTCGTTCGCGATAACGCTCGCCGCGCGCTGCGCATACGGATCGTTTTTCTGCCGGGCAAGAGACTCGAAAAGTGTCATTGCTTCCTCGGTCTGCCCGTCCATGAGCAAAGCCATGCCTCTGTGGTACTGGATGCGGGTGTCTTTCTTCCGGATCTTTTGAAGATCGGTGAGTATCTCCAGGCACTGCCCGTACTGGCCGCTCTTGAAATGGCCGAGCGCCATGTAAAACGTGTACAGGTCGTTCTCCCTGTCCAGTTCTATGGCGCGGTGGATGTGTCCCATGGCCTTTTCAGCAGGGGATCCGGGTTTCATGAGTTCCCCGCTTCCAAGCATGAAATGAAGCTCTGCGAGATCATGGGCGGTTTGTTCGTCAAGCTCATATTTTTTAAGATATTTTTCCCACTCGCCGATGGCCTCCTCATACCGTTCCTTTTCCACAAGAGCGACACCCAGATGATAATGAGCCCTGCAGATATTGAGGGAAAGCCGTTCGTTTTCAGGATGCCTCGCCGACAGCTTTTCCCATACTTCGAGAGCCTTCATATATTCGGCTGTGGAGTAACGGGCAAGTCCCAGATGATAGAGCACTGTATCGCTTTCATCTCCTGACCTGTATACCGCTTCCAGATGCTCTGCTGCTTTTGGATATTCCTTGAGGCCGCAGTAAAGGACTCCGAGATGCAGTTTGGCCTGAAGCTGGAAGTCCGGATCATCAAGGGCTGCCTCCAGGGATTTTACAGCCTGCGCTGCCTGCCCCTTCTGCATCTGGACCAGACCCAGACCGAGATGGTTGCGCGGGTTGATTTCATCCACTTTAATCGCGCTCTTGAACGCAGCGGAGGCCTTGTCCATTTTACCGGTATGATAATAGAAAAAACCGAGAGCGGTCATGCATTCCGGATTTTTGGGATCCAGTTTCTGCGCCTGTAAATAATCTTTCTCTGCTTCTTTGTTTTTTTCCTGTTTAAATTTGATATGCCCCCTCTGAAGAAAGGCCTGGCCCTGATAATCGCCCTTCTCTTCAATGACCGCATCGAAATGCGCTGTTGCACCCTCAAGATCGGAGAGATGAGCGGACGAGCATCCCCGGTAATAACGGTTCCTGGGTTCCTGCGGCAGCCTGGAATACCAGAAGAGCGCTTCCTTATGCCTGTTCGTTCTGGCATAGGACCTGGCAACACAGAAACCGGTTTCCGCGAATTCGCCGGTCTCGGTGACGAATGCCGGTGTTTTACTCAGCTCCTCCAGCACAGCGGCAAATTTATTTTGATGGTACATGGCCTGCATCAGGGTCAGCTGATTGGCGAGCGAAACTCCCTCCAGATCCGTGCACATACGGCAGTGCTTTTCCGATTCCTCGAAGTCCTGTTCCTCAAGACAGAGAGCTCCCATCATGGCGTGCGCCCTGCTGTACGTATTGTCTTTTTCCAGCACGGCTTCCACGATTTCCTTTGCTTTCTTTTTAAGACCGGCCTGTATGTTCGCATATCCCAGAATCATCCGGTACTCCAGGTTGTCCGGAGCAGCATCAGCAGCCTTCTTGAGCACAGTGATCGCTTTTTTGGGTTCCTGTCCCAGAATATATGCCCTGCCCAGCGCAACAGAATATTCAGGGCTGCTTACCTGTCCTGCAGCAAACTCGAAGTATCCGACCGCTTTTTCCAGTTTTTGCCTGCTGGATTTGTCTTTGAGGTCAGGATGGCCTTCAAATCCGCCGAGTTCTGCAACCAGGATGTTCCCCAGTTCAAAGGCTGCCTCGCCCTGTTTGCGCAGAATATCCGGCACATCTGAGCGGAATTGAAGAAAGTGCGTGAACAGTTCTGTGATCCTCTGACGCTCTGCGGGTGCCTGAATGAGCGTGCTTTTGCCCAGATAGTACCATGCCAGAGGACGGTCCTGCCGGATGGCCACAGCTTCTGAAAGGTGCTGTATAGCCTTTGTGATCTGATTTTCGAGATAACTGGCGAGGCCCAGATAATACTGAGCCCACTCGGTCCTTGCGTCCACTGAAAGTACGGTTTCGTTGAGCTGGGTCCGTTCCCTGAGCTCATTTCTGGGAGTATCCTCCGCAATCCGGCAAACCGGTTCAAGAAGCGCATAGGCCTGATCCCGCTTGCGACTGTCAATGCTGGAGAACCGGATGTATTTCAGATAAAAACCTACCGCTTTTTTTGAAGTGTCTTTTTTACTGATAAAATGTTCGGCAATGCAGCATACACCGTTCTGGTCCAGTGCAGCTCCCAGCTGATCCGCCTTTATATAATGATCCAGCGCGTTATTTGCATCTTTTTTACCTTCAAATACCCTGGCAAGCCCGATATGGGCATTTGCGAGCAGCTGATTGATCTCGCCGCTGGTGAACTGCTTTTTCGCTTTTTTTGTCTTGATCTTTTTCGGGGATGGCATGGCAGCAAAACCGGCGATCACTTTTTTGTTGGACAGATACCCCATGATGAAAAGATTAACAAAGATCATGATCACATTCTTGTTCCATACTCCGTATATGAACCCGGCTGCTGCTTCGAGAACGATGAGGACACGTGCCCAGTTCTTCATGGCCAGAAGTCCCGGGCCTGTAATGAATCCTAAAGCCGAAATAAGAAACATAATCCCGGCATAATCCAGAACGGACTTTGTGCCTCTGGCAAGTAATGAAATGGCTGAAATTGACCTTAAGATTTGATAGATACCTATGGCGGTTATCCATCCGGACCGTTTTTTCATGACCTCAACTCCGCTGTTCCAGTGCTTTTATCACTTTTTCATAATAACTCTGAGCTTTGTTCAGCTGCTGCTTTTTGAGCGCCCTGTCGCCGGCACTGACCCACTGCTCCAGTCTTCCCTTGTCGATCCTGCCCCGGTGTTTTCTGACTATAAGGATAAGCATGCAGATAATGAGGATAACAGTGGCTCCGGCAGCGATGTAATAAGGATTTACAGGCATTGACCGCATTCCCTTCCCTTTTTACGGTTTCCAGGAATTCAGCCTGTTCCTGGCAAAATCTTCATCACCGGGCTCAAGGCCGAGTTCAATGGCTTTTTTCATGTATTCGATGGCTTCCGATTTTTTCCCGGAATTGGCGAGCGAAAGGGCCAGGTCCCGGTGCAGAAGCGCGTGACCGGATAACTTCTGTATCCCTTTTTTGAAGACCGAAATGGCTTCCCTGTGCTGATAGCGCTTGTTATAAAATTCTCCGAATGCCAGATAACCCTTGGGATTTTCAGGATACATTTCAACGATCTTTCTGTACTGCTTCTCTGCCTCGGCAAACTGATCGTTCTCATAGAATCCCATGGCCGTGGCAATTTCCTGGTTCACCGCATCATCCTCCTCATCAATACCCTGGTCATAATTCTCGAGCGCTTTAAGAAATATCTCGGCTTTCTGATACCTCTGCTCCACATCGCGGTTCATGGCTTTCAGAATGATCTTGCTCAGCCTTTCATCCACTTTCGGATTGATCTCTTCCGGAGCAATGAATTCACCCGAGCGGATTTTCTCTATGATCTCGTAGATCGATTCGCCCGTGAAAGGCAGCCGGCCTGTCACCAGTTCATAAAAGGTGACACCGAGCGAATAGATATCCGACTGATAGGATCCCTTGCTCTCGATGATCTCCTTTGGCATGTAATATAGCGTTCCGACCGTGCTGGAAGCCTGTTCTTTCGAAGAGATGACCTTGGATATGCCCAGGTCCGTGATCTTCACCACTTCCTGCTTGTCGATCAGTATATTCTCCGGTTTGATGTCCCTGTGAAAAACATGGCGTTCATGCATGATGACGAGACCTCTGGCGATCTGCTTTACGAGATCCATGGCCTCCTTTATCTCGAACTGATGGCCTTCATTCACTCCGCCGATCCGTTTGCGAAGATCTTCTCCTTCAATGAATTCCATGATCATGACGTAATAATCTTCGAACCGGCTGAATCCGAGATAACGGACAATGTTCTCTGCCTTGATGCCCAGGAGAGCTGCGTTCAGAGTTGCGGACGTGATCAGTTCCTGGATGAGCGTGAATTCTTTCTCCTTGTCGTGCGGTTTTTTCAGGACGACGCGCTCTCCCCATTCATTTCTCTGCTTGGGATCCAGAACCTCTACCAGTATCGTCTCACCGAATGCGCCTGAACCCAGAATTTTTATCTTTCTGAACTTCTGCCTTTCCATGTGCCTTTCTCCATTCGAGTCTTACTGTCAGTCCTTATTTATATTTTCCGCCCTGTTATTCTGATAACGAATCCTCTCTTTCCATTCCGATCTCCGCAATGATGACCGTAATGTTGTCCTTCCCCCCTCTTTTATTGGCTTCCAGAACGAGGTCGCGGGCCATGGCCTGGACGGACTTTCCCTGTCTGCACAGATCCAGGATTTCGGAATCCTCCAGCATCTCCGTCAGGCCGTCCGAGCAAAAAAGAAGCATGTCTCCGTCCTCCACAGGCAGAGTCTCGATATCGGGTTCCACTTCTTTTTCGGAGCCGATGACCCTGGTGATGACATGACGGAACTGATAGGTATTCGCCAGCTCGGATGTCAGTTTGCCTTCCTCGAGCATTTCCTGAACCAGGGAATGATCTCTGGTCAGCTGTTCGATGGTGTCATCCCGGATACGATAAGCCCTGCTGTCCCCGACGTTCACGAGAAACATCCCGTTCCGGTGAAGAATGCCTGCCACAAACGTAGTCCCCATTCCCTTCAGTTCCTCGTCCTCCAGGCTTTTCCTGAATACATGCCGGTTGGTCTTTTCTACAGCATCTTTCAATAACTGTGCATCAAAAACAGCTCCCTCATCTATGCGGGGCTTGATCAGACCGAGGAACGTTTCCACAGCCTCCCTGCTCGCCACCTCCCCGCCCAGATGCCCCCCCATGCCGTCCGCTACAATGCATATCCCGCGTCCTGTATCCAGATGAAAGAAATCCTCATTATGGTGCCGGTTCATGCCCCTGTCTGACATGGAACCGCTGTTGATTATACGCATGAACTCGCCCGCCTCACAAGATCGGTCTGTCTATGGACACATACTTTTATTTAATAAATCCTCTATTCTCCATTTCATGAAGGAAAGTAATAGCACTGTCCTGTCCTTCGATCCTGGCCGGTGTAAAATAAGAGGGGTACTTCATAAAGGACAAAGATGAACCTATTTAATTTCTTAGGATTATCAGGTGACGGATCGTTGAAAGAAGCCCATTCCGAAGTTCTTGGAATTTGCTCTATTTCGATAAATATACGATAAAATCATTGAATGTCAAGGGATTTAGGCAGGGTTTTTCATGGTTTCTGGAAAAACAAGGATAGGAAAAGAGCTAATAGGAAGCAGAGTTTAGGGCTTCTTTTACAAGACAAGCTAAGTTGAATTCGCCCCAAACAAATACACACTTCAAGCACAGTCATCCGCCGAGCACATTCGAAAGGACCTGCCTGAGCTTTTCCGCAGTGAAAGGTTTGTAGAGGATATCGTTAAAATCCACTTCGGATTCGCACAGCCGCTGAAAAACGCTTCCTGCATCGAGACCGGTAATGATGATGATTTTTTGCCCGGGATTTTTTTCTTTGATCTCCCTGGCCACGTTGAATCCGTCCCTGCCCGGTATGTGGACATCGAGCATGACCAGGTCAAATTCTCCTTTGCCGTATCTCGCGAGCCCGTCTTCCCAGTTGTCAGCCGCGTCCGACTCATAGCCCAGGTGACCGAGCATCCGGTTCAGGACGGTCAGTACCTTTTCCTCATCATCGATAATCAGGATTTTTTTCATAGAGCCTCCATGGTCAGGAGACCGCCCGATGTCTCAGGAATCCTTAATTGTTTATAAAGGTAGTATTTACTTCGTTCAAAATCAAGACCTGTTTACCTGAGCCGCATTTCCTCTGCGGCCATTTATACCAAGGGTTTAAGGGCTG